>DASWRJ010000056.1:0-1624 GCA_036403255.1 Verrucomicrobiia bacterium | reverse complement strand
TCAACGACCACCGAATTCTCATGCGAGTGGATTTTAACGTCCCGCTCGAAGATGGCCGGGTCATGGATGACACGCGCATCCGCGAAACTTTGCCCACCATTGAATATGCATTGCGTCATGGGGCGCGTCTGATTTTGGCTTCGCACCTGGGCCGACCAAAAGGGAAGCCGAATCCAAAGATGACCTTGAAGACGGTTGCCGAGCGCCTGCGCATGTTAATCGACAAAGAATTGGGGCGCGGGGAAAATGTCGGGTTTTGCCCTGATTGCGTTGGCATTGAAGCCGAGGAGATGGCCGGCAAGCTGGAAAAAGGGCAGACGCTGCTGCTGGAAAACTTGCGCTTCCACGCGGAAGAGGAAGCAAATGATGAAAAGTTTGCGAAACAACTTGCCGGGCTTGCCGATTACTACGTGAATGATGCGTTCGGAACGGCGCACCGGGCGCACGCTTCCACCGTCGGGATTACTAAATTCGTGCAGAAATCCGCCGCCGGCCTGTTGATGGAAAAAGAACTGGAGTATCTAGGCCGCGCCATGTCGCACCCCGAGAAGCCGTTCGTCGCCATACTCGGTGGAGCAAAGGTAAGCGATAAGCTGGGAGTAATCGAGAACCTGCTGACCAAAGTCGATACGCTGATAATTGGCGGCGCAATGGCGTACACCTTCCTGAAAGCCCAGGGGCAACCGGTAGGCAAATCGCGCGTTGAAGAAGACAAGCTGGACTTGGCGAAAAAGATTCTGCAGGACGCAAAATCGCGCAACGTAAAGTTTCTGCTTCCAGTTGACCACGTGGTTGCGGACAAGATGGATGCGGGAGCAAAGGCGCAAACGGTAAAGAGCATTCCTGAAAATCTTATGGGTCTGGATATTGGTCCGGAGTCGATCGAACTTTTTTCTGAGGAAATTTCTCGCGCCGCTACCATCGTCTGGAATGGCCCCATGGGTGTGTTCGAGATGCCGCCGTTCGCGAAAGGAACATTTAAACTGGCGCACGCAGTTGCTGATAACGCAGGAGCGACTTCGATTGTGGGTGGCGGCGACTCAGTTTCCGCGGTCAAAGCGGCGGGAGTAGCTGACAAGATCTCGCATATTTCAACCGGGGGCGGGGCGTCGCTGGAATTTCTCGAAGGAAAAGAATTGCCAGGAGTCAAGGCGCTTACCGACAAACGCTAGAGCATTGCTTTAGCTCTGCCGATGACCCGTCTCTCTCATGATTTTCTTCGACATTGATGGCACATTGATCGATCATGCCAGCGCCTCGGCGGCGGCGAGTTTAGTTTTCTTCGATCAATTTCCGGGTGCAATTCCATTTTCTCGCGACCAATATCCCGCGGCTTGGGAGCAAATCCTCAACAAACACTTTAAGCGCTGGTGCCGAGGCGAGGTTTCGCTTTGGGAGCAGCGGCGCGGGCGCATGAGAGACGTATTTGCCGCTCCGGAAATGAGCGACAGTGAAGCCGACGCGCGATACCGGATTTTTATCCGGGAGTATGAGGCATTGACACGTCCATTCGAAGACGCCGAACCGTGTCTACAGCGCTTGGCCGGTCAACCCCTCGGCATCATTTCAAACGGCGCCCGCGAGCAGCAAATTGGAAAGTTACAACGTGCTGGACTGCTGAAAT
>DASWRJ010000055.1:0-7296 GCA_036403255.1 Verrucomicrobiia bacterium | reverse complement strand
CGCTTCTTCCACCCGCCTCGGTGATATCTACACCATCGAAGGCGCTTTCGATAATCCGCCGGAGAACGTGAAGTTTACGCATTTTGCAAGCGGGCTCCATGAAGTTCTTGGGCTGGCGTACAAAGATGGCTGGGTTTACTGCACTCAGCGTGGCGAAATCACCAAAATGAAAGACAGCAATGGCGATGGGCGCGCCGATATTTTCCAGACTGTTTGCGATGCCTGGGGCATCAGCGGCGATTACCATGAATACGCCTTCGGATCCAAATTCGATAAGGAAGGAAATATCTGGGTCGTCCTTTGTCTGACCGGCTCTTTCACCAGTCAGGCCCCCTATCGCGGCTGGTGCTTGCGCGTCACGCCGCAGGGCGAAATGATTCCTACCTGCGTTGGCATTCGTTCCCCGGGAGGCATCGCGACCAACGCTGTCGGAGATATGTTCTACACCGATAATCAAGGACCATGGAACGGTGCTTGCGCGCTCAAGCATCTGGCACCGGGCGATTTCGAAGGTCATCCTGATGGCCTGCGCTGGTGGTCGAGCGATGTTCCCTGGCCCAAGCCGCAAGCCCCGACCAGCAATAGCCGCATGATGGTTGAAGCCAAAAAAATCCCACAGCTCAAGCCGCCGGCTATTTATTTTCCGTATCCCAAGATGGGCCAATCCGCCAGCGGCATTTCCTGCGATTACACCGCTGGTAAATTTGGGCCATTTCAAAACCAGCTCTTCGTGGGTGATCAAACGCATAGCACTGTCATGCGGGTTTTTCTCGAAAAGGTGAATGGCCATTACCAGGGCGCTTGCTTCCCGTTCCGGCAGGGTTTTGGCTCAGGCAGTCTTGCGCTCGAACTCGCCCCGGATGGCACCCTCTTCGTGCAAGGCACGGATCGCGGCTGGGGCGCGCGCGGCGGAAAACCTTTCGCCCTCGAGAAATTAAATTGGACCGGCCAGCTCCCGTTCGAAGTTCACGAGATGCGCGCTCGGAAAGATGGCTTCGAACTCACATTCACCGAACCGATCGATCCAGCCACGGCTTCCGCTCTCGAATCGTATAAGATCGAAACTTACACTTACATCTACCAGGCCAGCTACGGCAGCCCTGAAGTGGACAAGACCATTCCCACGATCAAGAGCGCCACCGTAGGCGCGGACGGCAAATCTGTCCGGCTCGTCCTCGACGCCATGGCCGAGGGCCATGTCCACGAATTGCACCTGAGCGGAGTTCGGTCCGCGAAAGCCCAGCCGCTCCTGCATGATGCCGCCTATTACACCCTCAATTATCTCCCAGAGAATTAATCCGGCTCGACCAGTCCTTTAACGAGTTGAAATCATTCGAGCAGTTAGACTGATCACGCTGAACACTGGCTCAGGAAATCCCAAACCTGGCAGCGGTAAAAAATCTGTGCTTTTCAGCCGGAACGTCTTATCTTCCCCCATGCGAATGCAGAATAAAGAGCGCGCCCAGATTAAATATGCGCAGATCTAAATTCTTGTTTATTGCCATTCTTGCGGTGCTGTCGTTTTGGTTTCACCCCGTCTGCGCCGCTCCCTCAGTTTCCGCCGCATTGGACCGGCAAAATGTCGCTGTCGGTGAAGAAGTAGTTTTGTCGCTGAATTTCGATGAGGTCAATCCAGGCGCTCCGCCTAATATGCCCGCGCTGCCGAATTTGACCTATAACGGTGTCTCCCAATCCAGCTCAGTTACAATCGTGAATGGGGCCATGCAATCGAAGCTCACCTATAATTATGCGTTCACGGCTACGCAGCCCGGCGATGTGGTCATCCCCGCGTTTAAAATATCGGCCGGCGGTCGCGATTTCACGACACAACCAATCAAACTTTCGATCGGCAAAGCGGCGGTCAACCCCGAGAATGCCGTAACCAACATTGCCTGGGTCAAGCTGATCATCCCGAAAAACGAGGTCTATGTCGGCGAAGCTTTCCCGGTCGAGATGCAACTCTATTTCCAAAACGCCCAGGAATTGCAAATGCCCCAGATTAAAGGGGACGGCTTCTCATTTGGCCAAAATGCAAAGCCGCAGCAAACCCGGACGCAGATCGGCGGGAAAATTTTCAACCTGATCATTTTTAAAACCTCCGCCTCGGCAGCCAAGGTCGGGAACTTCGAATTCGGTCCGGTTGATTGCAGTTTGACGCTGCTCATTCCCGACCCCAATCCCAGGCGGCGCGATCCATTCGACCCTTTCAGCATGTTCGGTGGAGATCGCATGCAGCCTCGCCCCACTACGCTGCATTCGGATGTGCGCCCAATGAGAGTCCTGGCTCTCCCCTCTGAAAACGTGCCGGAAACTTTCAACGGCGCTGTCGGAAGTTTCAACATGAATGTCAGCGCCGGGCCGAAGGATGTTGCGGTCGGTGACCCAGTGACTGTGAAGGTGAGTATTCAGGGGAACGGCGCGATTGACGCATTGCGTCTCCCGGAGCAGCCGCAGTGGCGCGATTTCAAAACCTATCCTCCGAGTGCCAAAACCGAGCTGGCGGACCCTCTGGGGCTCTCCGGCACGAAATCTTTCGAGCAAGTCATCATTCCACAAAATCATGAGATTCGCGCGTTGCCGCCGCTGCAATTCAGTTTTTTCGATCCAAATTTGAAATCTTATCGCACGTTGAGCGGCCCTGCCTTTCCTCTGAACGTTCGCGCCACGCCCAGCGCCGTCGCGCCGCCTACCGCCAGCAACACGGTCGCTGCCACAGCCAATAATTCTGCCGCAGATGACATCGTGCACATCAAAGCGCAACTCGCCCAGGTAGGTCCGACAGGTGCGCCGCTCATTTTGCGACCCTGGTTCTGGGGCTTGCAGGCGCTGCCGCTCGTTGCATGGCTCGGCCTGTTGGTTAATCGCAAGCGCTCTGAAGCGCTGGCGAACAATCCAAAACTGCGCCGAAAACGTGAAGTCGCGACACGCGTCCGGCAGGGGCGGGAAGAGCTTCGGCAATTTGCACGAGGCCAGCAGTCCGATGATTTCTTCGGCGTGCTCTTTCGGCTCTTGCAGGAAATCCTGGGAGAGCGCCTCGATCTGCCCGCGGCGGCGATCACAGAGGCGGTCCTGGATGAATCGCGCGCGCAACAACGGCTCACGCCTGAGATTATTCAGTCCTCGCGCGAGCTTTTCCAAATTTGCGATCAGGCTCGTTACGCGCCGCTCAAGAGCAGCCAGGAACTGGCCTCGATCATTCCCAAATTGGAATCCATGGCCACCCAGGCTCAAAATCTTAAAAACTGAGCATGGCCGGGTTTAACAAGGGACATTTCATTGGGCCGCGCCTCAGAAGGGCGGCGCTGGTTTTGCCGCTGCTCTGCGCGTTTTTTACGCTGCGGCTGCTGGCCTCCGAGAGTCCTGCCTTGCTCTTTGATCAAGCCAACAAGCTTTATGAGCAGGGCAAATATGCGGATGCAGCCCGCGCTTACGAAAAGACAATCAATGCTGGGGCTTCCAATGCCACCGTCTATTTCAATCTCGGCAATGCCTGGTTCAAGGACGGCCAGGCGGGCCGCGCGATAGCAGCGTATCGCACTGCCGAAAAATTAGCGCCGCGTGATCCGGGTGTTCGCTTTAATCTGCAATTCGTGCGCAAGCAAGTTTCCGGCAATGAAGCGCTCCCCGCTGAGCCCTGGCAGGATTGGCTCCTGCACCTGACCTTGAATGAGTGGACCTTTCTCGCGGCCATCGCCGCCTGGATTTGGTTTATTCTCCTGGCGCTGCGCGAACTCCGACCCGCCGTGCGTCGCCTGCTCAAGGGATATACCGCCACGGCTGGCGTTCTTGCCCTGGGACTGGCTGCTTGCCTCGCCGGGGCGTTTTACCAACAAACGACCATCCATTCGGCTGTCGTGGTCGCGCCCAATGCTGTTGTCCGCTTTGGCCCTTTGGATGAATCCAACGTTCGTTTCCAATTGCGCGACGGCTCGGAAATTCGGGTTCTCGACGCCAAGGAAGTTAAGAGCGGCCCCACCTGTCAAATCTGGTTACAAATCGAAGATGCCAAAGGCCGGGGTGGGTGGCTCAAGAGGGAGCAGGTCTTGCAATTCTAACGCACTTCTCTGTCGGTTAACGCACTTAACTGCACACCAATGGCGGTATGGCTGGAATTTTTCTACTGCACAGGTCTGGGTCGTCTTTCGAAGCTGGACTACTTAGGCGAGATGTAATACTCTTTCAATACGGTGCCAGCCATTTTGGAAATTCCGGAAGTCCGTTCGAGAGTTTCTCCTCTAACTGTACAGGATTACCATCGGCTCAGTGAGCACAACGAAAATGGCCGGCGCACAGAACTCATTCGAGGCATCATCATTGAAAAAATGCCCAAGTCACCGCTCCACCGCACCATCGTACAGCGCCTCTACGATCAAATTCAGAGTGCGCTGCCCACAGGTTATATTGCATGGCAGGAAGCGCCATTGTCTCTCGCCGATTCCGAGCCAGAACCCGACATTAGTATTGTAAAGGGCAAAGAATCAGATTTTGCGGCGGCACATCCTTGCTCTGCCGAGCTGGTTATTGAAGTCGCTGTCTCGAGCGCCGCACTGGATCGTGAAAATGTTTCACTGTACGCCGAAGCAGGTGTGAAGGAGTATTGGATTGTGCTCGGATCGGAGCGAAAAGTCGAAATTTACCGTAACCCAGCAGGCTCTGTTTACCAGGAGAAAATTCTGCTTGAGCAAAGTGACACATTGGAGTGCATCAGTGTGCCGGCTGTGCGCTTTCGCTTGGCCGAAGTCTTCGTTGTTTGAACAGAACTTTAGCTCTTTCCTCGCGGATCAAACGCATCCCGCAAACCGTCTCCCACAAAGTTCAACGCCAGCAGCGTGACCACCAGCATCGAGGCGGGAAAAACCAGCAACCACCAGTAAATGCGGATGGGGTTGAGTTGCTGCGCCCCTTCAGCGATCAATGATCCCCAGCTCGCCATGGGTGGTTGAATGCCCAATCCCAGATAACTCAGAAATGATTCGTAGAGGATGATCGCCGGTACTGTCAGCGTCAGGTAAACGATTACAATTCCATAAACGTTCGGCAGAATGTGGCTCGCCAAAATTCGCACGTGGCTGGCGCCCAACGAGCGGCTGGCATCCACAAATTGGCGATGCCGCAACGTCAGCACTTGCCCCCGCACAATGCGCGACATTGTCAGCCACGAGACCGCGCCCAGCCCGACAAACAAAAAGATCAAGCGCGTGTGCGCCGTCACAAATGGCGCCAGTAACTTCGTTACCCACGTCTGGCTCCGTTTAATGTGCCGGGGAAAAGTCTTTTCGAGCAGCAGCCTGTTAAGCCGTTGAATTTGCTCACCACTCAATTTCGGCTGCGCAATCAGCCGTTGCGCCTCGGCCCCAAGCGGCACACCTGAAAACGCTGCTGGTTCATAAAGCGACACGCCTTGCACCAGGTCGTTGAGATTGCCGGCCAAAACTTTCAGCAATTCATCAGGCGCTTTTTTCCCCGGCATCCATGCGCTCAGCGCTTGCAGCGTCTCCGGCGTTAATTTCGCTCGAATTGCTTTTGCGGCTGAGGAAAGTTGGCTTTCATCGCGCAATATTTGGGCTAAATCAGCCGGTTTCTTCAGGCTGCGCAAATGTATTTCCGGCGAGCCCCACTGCTTGACCACATCATCCAGGGTGGTAATGAGCACGATCACGAAAATGACCGAAGGCAGCGCATACAAAACATCCACAAAGCGCATCATCAGGTTATCCGTGCGCCCGCCCACGTACCCGGAGACGGCCCCCCATGTCACCCCAATTACAAACGCCACACCCGCTCCGACCACACCGACCAACAGCGAAATTCGCGCGCCGTAAAAAACGCGGCTCAGCAAATCGCGCCCGTGCACATCCGTTCCGAAGTAATGTTGCGCGCTGGGCGCGGCAAATTGCGCATCAGAGCCCCTATCCGGATCGTACGGTGAAAGCCATGGCCACCCGAGCACGGAAAGGACGAGCAAGGTCACGAATACCAGGCTTATAATGGCGGGCGTATTTGTGCGAAACCTGCGCCACGCCCGTTGATTCGGGCTGAGATGCTCCTGCGACTTCGGTTGCGGTGCAAAGGCGGGCGGTTCGGTCTGCAAGACCGATTGCGCCGCAGCTTTGGAATTTTCAACGCGATCACTCATGCTTTACCCGGGGATCAAGCAAGCTGTAGCTCAGGTCCACCACCAAATTTAAAACCAGCAACAGAATGGCGTAAAGAACCACCAGCCCAACTGTCATCGTGTAATCGCGGCTCAGCGAGCTGTTCACCAAAAAAACTCCAATTCCTGGAATCTGGAAAATATTTTCGACTATAAACGAACCGGTCAACAAATCCGCCAGCAGCGGGCCTGAATAAGAAACCACCGGTAGAACGGCCAATCGGAACGCCTGCCTTAAGACCACCGCCGTCTCACTCAACCCTTTGGCCCGCGCAGTGACTATAAATCCTTCATGCAAAATCGCGCTCATCCCTTCCCGCATCAGCCGCGAGATGCGTCCGGCAAAATAAAGCCCGAGTGCGATCGTCGGCAAAATCACGTGCCACGGCGTTTCCCAGAGCCCAACCGGCAGCAATCGCCAATGGATCGCAAAGCCCATGATGAGCAGCGGTCCTATCACAAAGCCCGGAATGCAAAATGCCAGCAACGCAAAAAAACTTCCCGCATAATCAGGCCAGTGCCCGCGCTTCAGCGCAGTGATAAACCCCAGCGGAATTCCGATGCCTTGCGCGAATAAAAACGCCAGCAGCCCAAGCGTGAGTGACACCGGCAAACCCTGGACAATGATGTCGTTCACGGAATGGTTCCGATACTTCAGTGATGGCCCGAAATCGCCTTGGGCCAGCCCAGCTACATAGCGGAGGAACTGTTTCCAAAGCGGCTCATCCAAATGATATTTCGCTTTCAGCGCCCGCTCGATTTCAGGCGAAGCCGGTTTTCTTTCCTTGTCGAAAGGGCTGCCCGGCGCCATTCGCACCAGGGTGAAGGCCAAAAAAGAGATGACTAGCAGCAGGGGAATCAAAAAGATTAGCCGCCGAAGGAAGTACATATTTACTTGTTCGAAGCTGTTTTCATTTTGTCCAGCCGCTGAATGGTTTGCACAGGATGCTCATCCAGCAGGTTCGGGTAAATTCCCGCGATCTTGTTCGAATCGTAGAATGTAATACCCACGTAATAAAAGAGCGGCACAAGCGGCACATCATCTTGAATTAAAAGCGACTCGGCCTCTGCCAGCAGTTTTGCGCGTTCGCCTTTGTCCAGGGTCGAGTTTCCCTTGCGCATCAATTCGTCGTAGCGGGGAC
>DASWRJ010000054.1:0-7514 GCA_036403255.1 Verrucomicrobiia bacterium | reverse complement strand
CTGGCTTGATGACCAGCGCGCGAGCGAGCGCAACGCGCTGTTGCTGACCACCGGAGAGCTGGTTCGGCGTGCGCTCGGCATAAGGCTCCATTTGCACGATGGCCAGGGCCTCGGCGACGCGGCGTTTCTTTTCGTCAGCACTGACTTTGCGCACTTCGAGGCCATAAGCGACGTTTTCGGCGACGGTCATGTGCGGCCAAAGGGCGTAATTTTGAAAGACCATGCCCGTATTGCGCAGGTGCGGGGGAACGCCGCGCATGGATTTTTCGCCAAAGAGCAATTCGCCATCGTCGGCTTGATAAAATCCCGCGAGAATGCGCAGCAGAGTGGTTTTGCCACAACCGGAAGGGCCAAGGAGAAAGAATAGCTCCTGAGACTTGATCTCGAGAGAGACACCCTTGAGAGCGACTATTGCGCCGAATTTTTTGGTGAGGTTTTGAATCAGGATGCGCATGGAGCGAAAGGCGGTCGGTTCATCTTGAATTGGCAGCCTGGGCGAGATTGGCGGGTTTAGCAGCGAGCTTGCGATACTTTTCGGTAGCCAGCTTTTGCCATTCGGTCTTCTTGAGGTTGCGCACTTCGGGCTTTTTCCAATCGCCAATGGCCAGCGCCAGAGCTTCTTTCTCGGTGAGCGGCATTTGGGCAAGATCGGAGAGATCTTCAGGCGGCAAATGGCGGCGGATGATATTGCGCCAGGCGGCCTGGAGTTCAGGCAGCGTGTCCACGAGCAGAGCTCCAGCCAGGGCGGCGACGACTTCGCGGCGTTCGCGGCTGAACTTGGCGTTGTAAACGAACTTGGTTTTCAGGTCGAACGGGGAGAACTCGATGTTGCTGACGCCTTTGTAACGCTTGTAAAAATCGGGACGCACAGACATGCGCTCGATGGAGAATTGCTTCGGCCCTTCCGGCGAGCCTTTGGGCAGGAACCAGAGCTTTTGGCCGTCTGCTGAGAGGACGAAATCGATGAAGCGCTGGGCGGTGACGAGATCGGGAGCGCCTTTGAGGATGGCCAGACCGTCGGGATTGATGGCGGTGAAATCTTCGCCCAGCGCGAAAGTCAGGTTAGTGCGGCCCGCATAGGCGACTTGCGAGAAGCCATAGAAATCGATGGCGAAACCGTAAGCCGTTTCACCGAGAGTCACGTCTTTGGCGGTGGTGCTGGAGACTTGATCGAATTTACGGGTGTTGCCGCCAATTTCGGAAAGGACGAGCCAGCCTTTGTCCCAGCCGAAATATTGGAGAAAAGCTTCGAACATGACGTTCATCGTACCGCTTTTGCGCGGGTCACCAGCGCCCACCCAGCCGAAAAGCTTGGGATCGGCCAGGTCTTCCCAACGATGCGCGAGCGGGAGGTGGAGCAGAGCCTGCACACGAGTGTTTTGGAGGATGCCAAAGCTGGACAAGGCCGCGCCGTACCAAGTGTGATTTGGATCATAGACATCGACACCGGCGCAATTTTGCTGGATAGCGTCGAGAATTTCGGGAGGCGGCGTATAGGTCTGAAGCAACTTTTTGTCGGAGAGCAAGAGGAAGGGTTCCAGGCCTCCGCCGAAAAAGCAGTCGATGCCAATGCCTTTCGGCGTTTTCGAGAAATCAGAGAGAACGAAGCGCAAGGCTTCGCTTGTGCCTCCCTGGTCACGCCAATCGATGATGGCCGGAGTTTTGAAATGACGCTGGTGCCATTCATTGAAGCCACGCGCGAACTCGATGCGAATGGCGTCAACGTGTGGGGTGATGATGACGACGCGGTTTTCGGCGGCTGGCGCGACGAGGAGCGGTAAAAAAATTATGAGCGGACAGAGCGCAGGCGTGAGTTGGGGAAATGGCCAGCGAAAGCGCATCATTGGCGCTTAGATTAGGAAATCCTTTGCTGTCGGCAATGCCCGAGTTTATCAATCACGATTGCGGGCGATCATGACGAATTGGAGCAATTGGAGCACGGAGGTGACGAGCGCAGCGACATAAGTGAGCGCGGCAGCGCTGAGCACCTTTTTCACGCCATCGCGCTCCTCGGGGCGGATCAGGCCCAGGCTGAAGAGGCGTTCCTTGGCGCGACGGCTGGCGTCAAACTCGACGGGCAAAGTGACAAGTTGGAAAAAGGCGATGATGGCGAAGATAAGAACTGCAATAGGTGCAAGCACGTTGAACATGTGCAGGAACATGCCGAGGAGAAGAATTCCCATCCAGGCGACGCTGGCGAATTGCGTGACAGGCACGAGCGCCATGCGCAGCTTTAGCGGGGCGTAAGAGGCTTGATGTTGCAGGGCATGGCCGGCTTCGTGCGCGGCGACACCGACGGCAGCGAGTGAGGTGCCGTTGAAATTCTGGGAGGAGACAAAAAGTGCGCGTTTGGCCGGGTCATAATGATCGGTGAGTTCGCCGGGGACTTCTTCAACCGGCACTTCGTAAAGCCCGGCGTTGTCGAGAATTTCGCGGGCCGCTTTAGCGCCAGTGATGCCCAAAGCGCTGCCAATCTCACGGTATTTGCCGTAGGCGGACATGAGACGCATTTGGGCGTAAAAGCCAAGAATCAATCCTGGGATCACGAACCACCAATAACTTGCAAAAATCATAAATTTCTTTCGTTCTGCCGTTCCAGCACTTCACTTGGTCGTTTTTAAAGCGAATCACGTGCCTGCTGAAACATAGGAAATAATTGAGCAATATCAATAGGGACTGTGCCATTTAGGCAAGGGGCAGGACAGAATGGCACATACGCTGAGTTTAGAGGACGTGCGGGATGCTTTGGTTCTGCACCATTGTGTGGGGAGAATTGGGCATTTGAGCTGCGGGATTTGCAATAGTCAGAGCGGAGCGATTCACCTAAGCTGCGCTCGATGAGTATTGCCACGAAAACGGGAGATGCCGGCACAACAGGGCTGATGTTTAACAGGCGCGTGTCGAAGTGCCATCCGCGGGTGGAGGCTTACGGAAGCGTGGATGAATTGAATGCGGCCCTGGGGGCGGCGCGGGCGGCGGCAGAATTTCCGTTCATACGAGATAACTTGTTGATGGTGCAAAAGGACCTGGTGATCGTCATGGGCGAATTGGCGACATTGGTGGAAGACTTGCCGCGGTATGTGGAGAAAGGTTTTCAACTGGTTTCGGCCGCCCTGACAGAAAAGTTGGATGTGCTGGTGAAGGAAATCGAGGCGCAGAAGGTTTCGTTTCAAGGCTGGGCGACGCCTGGCGCGACAATTGGGTCTGCCGCTTTGGATGTGGCGCGGACGACTTGCCGACGCGCGGAACGGCGGATTTGCGCGCTGCAAGAAGCAGATCAATTGCGAAACTCGGAGATCATAATCTACTTGAATCGGCTCTCAGATGTACTGTGGTTGATGGCGCGGTGGGCGGAGAGCAAACAAATAAGCGGGCAAGGAGGAGTGACGCAGGTGTGAATTGTTTGCAATTACCAGGGTGAAAATAATTTCAAACCGGGTAAAGATTCTGGAGCGGCCGTGCGTGGCGCCCTGTTAGAATAGCGCTTCAAATCCCTCAGCGCGGAAATGGGCGTCGTTTGTGAAGGCGTGGGAAATTCCAAGGCGCCGCATGATGGCAAAAGAGAGCTGGTCCACAATGCCGGCGGAACCTGCCGCCCCAAGTTCGTAAGCAGCCCACGCGACCTGCCAATCATTCTCGTTTGCAGCCATCAGGCGCGATGCCTGCTCCATCTCCCTGCGCAAGCGAGTGACTGCGGAGCGATACGGACGGCGAGCCGCGGCATTGCCGCATTCCAGCAAAATAGAAGTACTGGTAACTAAATCCGCGCGCGACGCAAGCAGTCGCCCAAAGCATTGATGGGCCAGTGGGTGCCATTGATCACTTTGATCCCATAACGCAAGGAGACCAACAGTATCCAGGAAGACGGTCACGGTTGGTGCTGATTATGGCGAGCTGCGACGTCTTTTTCACCTGAGTCGTATCGCTCAGACAAAATGGCATAGATCGGATCGAGCGCTGCCTTGGGAGCAATCGGATTTACCGGGCGCGGCTCAAATTCCACTTCGGTGCGCTCGGGGATTTCTACAGCGTCAAGCGGGCGAAATACGCCATTTTCATAAACTGCATGAACCGTCTTCATTCAGTCTTTTGTACTCGATCTTATTGAAGTTGGCGAGCCTTTTGCAGCAATTGTGGGAGCGGAATCAGAGCTGGCATAGCGAAGAAGAGCGAATTTTTTGATAGCCAATGCGTCGGCTCTTGTATGCAATAAGTAAAACCGGCCCAACGATTTGCGATGGGCCGTATATTAAACGAATAAATTGATGAACACATTAGCAGCAGCACCAGAGCCCAAGGTCGCGGACAAAGACTTGCAGGCGGTGCAAAACCTGAAGGCAGCCTGTCAAAAAATCAAAGCCGAGCTGGGCAAAGTGATTGTCGGCCAGGAGGAAGTTGTGGACCAGGTCCTCATCTCGATTCTGACCCGGAGTCATGCGCTGCTGGTGGGAGTGCCCGGTCTGGCCAAGACGCTGCTGGTCTCGACGCTTTCGCAGACGCTGCATCTGTCGTTCAAGCGGATTCAATTCACGCCCGACTTGATGCCAAGCGATATCACCGGCACGGAGGTGATTTACCAGGACCCGGCGACTAATGAGCGGCAGTTCCGATTTCTGAAAGGACCGATTTTTGCCAACATGATTTTGGCGGATGAAATCAACCGCACCCCGCCCAAGACTCAGGCAGCGATGCTGGAGGCCATGCAGGAGCGGAAAGTCACGGTGGGTGGAACGGACCATGTGCTGCCGGACCCCTTCTTCGTGCTGGCGACGCAGAATCCGATCGAGCAGGAGGGAACGTATCCCCTGCCTGAGGCGCAACTGGATCGGTTCATGTTTATGATCGTGGTGGATTATCCGAGCAGCCAGGAAGAGTTGCAGATCATGAAGATGGCCACGGGCGTAGCCCCGGCCAAGCCCAACGCGGTCTTGGGCGCGGAGGAAATTGTTGAATTACAGCAAGTGATTCGGCGCATCCCGGTGGCCGAGCACGTATATGCATACGCGGAACGGCTGGTGCGCGTGACGCGACCAAAGGATCCGACCGCGTTGGATTTTTGTAAAAAATGGCTGACTTGGGGCGCCGGGCCGCGGGCAGGCTTGAACTTAATTTTAGGCGCAAAGGCGCGCGCGATGTTGAGTGGTCAAAATTACGTAAGCTGCGACGATGTGGCGGCGGTGGCGCTGCCGATTTTCCGGCATCGCATTATTCCAAATTTCGCCGCGCAAAGTGAATCCGTGACCAGCGATGATATTACGCGCAAGATTCTCGCGGCGGTCCCAAAGGATGAAAAGCTGAAGTGAAGTCTGCCCGCCGAAATTAGGCTCCCGCCGTTTCATGGACAAAGAACACATTGACGCGTTACTTGATCCGATGGCGATCTCGCGCGCCGAAAGTCTCGGCTTAAACGCGCGCTACATTGTCGAGGGCTACATGGCGGGCGAGCACAAATCGCCTTACCGCGGGTTTGCGATCGAATTCGCGCAGCATCGGGAATATGCCCACGGAGACGATACCCGGCATCTGGATTGGAAGGTGCTCGGGCGCACGGACCGTTATTACATCAAGCAATACGAGCAAGAGACGAATTACGTCGCGCACATCCTGCTGGATGGCAGCGAATCGATGAAATACGGCTCGGGCAAAATCACCAAGCTCCAGTACGGAAAAATGATGGCAGCTTGCCTGGCATATTTGATCATGCACCAGCGCGACGCCGTGTCGCTGGCCATGTTTGATACGGCGGTGCGCGATTTCACCCCGCGCAGCGATAATTTAGCGAGTGTCCACAATCTACTCACAAAATTGGCCGCGTTCGAACCAAGCAACCAAACGAATATCGCGACGGTGCTGCACGACATGGCCCACCAAATCCGGCGCAAGGGCATCGTCATCCTGATCAGCGATTTTTTTGACGATGAGACGAAGGTGCTGGAAGGCATTCAGCACCTGCGTTTCGGAGGAAACGAAGTGGTGGTGTTTCACATCATGGATCCGTATGAGTTGGAGTTTCCCTTTACGGGTCTGGTCGAGTTCGATGGACTGGAAAGCATCCCGAAAATTTTGACGAGGCCGAGCGAGATTCGGAAAAGCTATTTGCGCGAAGTGGAGGCGTTTCGGCTCCGGCTGCGGAGTGGTTGCGAGAAGAACCAGTGTCATTACCTGCTCGTGAACACCGCGCATTCGCTGCACGAGGTGCTCAGCGGTTATTTGGCATTTCGCTTGAGAACAACCTCCAAATGAACGCGCGAGACACCCACCGCAATTTGCAATCCGCCTCCGCCTGATGTCATTTCTCAATCCCATCATGTTGTTCGGCCTGCTGGCGGTCTCGGTGCCGATCATCATTCATCTGCTGAATCGGCGCAAATTCCAGAAAGTGGTCTGGGCGGCGATGAAGTTCCTGCAGATCAGCGTGGAACGCAATCAGCGGCGGATGCGGGTTGAGGACATGATTCTTTTGGCGTTACGTTGCCTGCTGCTGGCGTTGCTGGCCCTTGCGCTGGCCCGCCCCGCAATTTTGTCAAACAGGGCGGATGTTTTCGGGCAATCGAAAGTCACCAGCGTGATCATATTGGATAATTCCTACAGCATGGGAGTGAGCGACGGCAATTTGACGCGATTTGACAAGGGGCGAAAAGCAGCGGAGCAGGCGCTGGACTCGATGCCAATTGGATCTGCCACGGCGGTGTTTCTGGCGTCAGACATTGTCCAAGGAGTGATACCGGAGCCGACCTTTGACATGAACCTGGCGCGCAAGACCATTCGCGAAGCGCCGCTATCGGATCGAGGGACGGATCTCTTTCCCGCAATCGAGAAGGCGGTCGATACACTCAAGGATCGGCTGGTGATCCGAAAAGAGATTTACCTGATCACAGATGGCCAGGCCAATGGCTGGCGCGAGTTGGGGGAAATACAAAAGATTCTCGAGCGCTACAAAACACAAATCAAAGCGAACGTCATTCTGGTCAGCGAACATGAAGAGCATAACCTCGCCGTGAGCGATTTGCGCCTGGCGAGCGGGCTTTCACCTGTTAATCAGCCCTTGCGTTTTGAGGTGAAGGTCTCGAATTTTGGCAAGGAAGAAGCCCGGGACGTGCGTGTCGGGTTGAATGTGGATAACGATCCACCCGGCGATGAGTTTACGATTAGCTCACTGCCTGCCGGCGCCAGCAAAAGCATATCTCTCTTCACCAAGCTGCGGACAGAGGGCTTTCATTCCGTGACAGCCCGTATTCCGGAAGACCGCCTGCACGCCGATGATAAGCGCACGATGGTAGTCCGCGCGATTAAAGAAGTGCGCGTGCTGCTGGTGGATGGCGACCCGGGCAATGAACCGCGCGAGGGCGAAACTTACTTTCTGCGTAATGCCCTGGTGCCGGTTTCATCCGATACCGTTTCAGATTATTTTGTGAAAGCTGCGACGATTACGGCGCCGGAACTCTCCCAGGCGCACTTGGATGATTACGACGCAGTGATTCTCGCGAATGTGTCTGATTGTTCGGAAGCCACGC
>DASWRJ010000053.1:0-12584 GCA_036403255.1 Verrucomicrobiia bacterium | reverse complement strand
CAAAAGATTTGTCTCCCCCGAGACGGGCACCGCGCTCACCGGCTCAATCCCATTTCTCGCGTCGGTTTCCCAGAGCAACGGTTGCACACGAGCAGTCACCCCCGAGTCCCTCGTGCGGATGTCCACTTGCGCTGCACCCGGCAAAACCCCCGGGGGCCGAATCGTCACTCGCAGGTGATATGTCCCCGCATCACCTTCGTAGAAAATATTCGGACTGCCGACGTGGGCCAGAATTGGCAGTGGCGCCCAAATCAAGGCAATGAGCAGAAGCAGCAGATGCCTCATGCTCGAACTCCCTTCAGCCACACGCCCAGCGCGAGTCCAAATCGCGAAGCTAAGACCGCCAATCCAAGTCCGTAAACGCACTGGAGCAAATTCAGTTCGCCCTGCTTCTCCCAAAATTCCGTCCGCGCCAGCGCGTCGATTTTCAGAAAAAACGGAAAGTGCCGTCCGCCTCCCGCAAAAAACCAATTATCCGCCAGGCTGCTCAATAGGAACTCCGCAAGAGCCCATTGGAATGCAATAAAAACAACCGCAAACAAAACACCCGCCATCACTGAAATTTTCAAAGCAGAAGGCCGAGTAGCATTCGCGTATGCGCTTTCCAGCCATGACAGAAGTAAATCAAGCGCCAGCGCCGGGATTACCAGCAGCAACGGGAATGGCGGCGGCAGCATGTGCTCGAGCATGTTATAAACCGGCGCTGCCTGCGGTTTGCCGGGAAAGAGTGGAAGAATCCAAATCACCCCGCAAAACAGCAGCATATAAACTGCAGCCGCGCGCGTGCTCGCGAATTTCCCTCCACATGCACGAGTCGCAAGCAACACGATCGGATATGTCGCGCAACAAATCTTCAAGAAAAACGCCGTATGCTGCCGATTTGGATAATTCGAAACGAGCGTGACCACACCGGTTAACACCAACACCAGCCCTGCACCTGCCAGAAATAGGTTTCCGCCGATTATCGCACGAGACGTGTTCTCCCAAGGCGCGCTATAAACCCATGCGCCCAACGCAATCGCAAAAAACGCCGCCGTCTTTAGCATCTGTGGCGGATGCCAAATCCCAGCCGCGAGCCCATATGCCGATTGCCACCACCTATCGAACAAAAATGCCGTCGCGAAACAGGTTACGCCCCACAGCACTATCCAAATCCCAAGCGGCGCCTTAATCCCGCCCAGCCGTACCGCCAGGCCATTCATTGCAAATGTCGCCCGTATCAATTCCATCACACCCACGATGCCCGCCAAAAGCACCGAGAAATCCGTCGCCAGGTGCGGAGGCGACCAGAGGTGATCCACACCGATCGTGCATTCCCACGAATAATCCCACAGCAAACTGACCGAGATAGCCCCCGTTGCAATGATCAGCAGCCAAGCCGCCAGTAATGATTTAACTTGGCCTTGGGAACCTGGGGTAGGTAAGCTCGATGGTTCAGTGGTTGTTGTGCATAGATTGCTCAATTCACGCCTTTTTTATGTGAATTGCGCTTTCTCCGCCAGCATTGCTTACCAAAACAAACCGGGACAGATCTCTCGGACGCGAGTATAAAATTACATCTACTTCCCCCTCACCACATACGCATTCCCCGCCTCTACGCTCGTCGGATGCTCCGTGTATTTCCCGCGTGGTGGCACAGCCACTTGCTGGAATTGCGACGCCAGCGCTTGCAACCCCGCCCGCATTTGCGCTCCACGCATAGCGTGCCCATGACCGGTGATCACCACTTCGGGCCGCAGCATCGCCAGCCGCGCCACAGATTCAGCAGCCTGTTCCCAGTTTTGTGTGTAATACATGGGGGGCCCGTGCATCTCCGGCTTTTGCGCCAGCACGGCATAGACTGATTCCTGGTTGGTAGTGATAAACGCGTCTCCGGCAATCAGCGCCCGATCCGCTGCACGCCAGAGCGAAATATGCCCCGGTGTATGGCCGGGTGTATGCAGCCAAGCCCAGCCCGGCATTCCCGGAACCGAATGATCCGCTGGCAGCCGCTCCACCCATCCACCCACATTGAACGGCCCTCGCGGAAATAGCACTGACAATGCCGGCATCAGTCCGCCACCGACCAGCGGATCCGGTGCCGGATAAGCCGCTGTCCCGTTTAGATACGGAAGCTCCAGCTCGTGCGCAAAGATTGGCACGTCCCACTCCTTCGCCAAATTTTCCAAAGCTCCGGCATGATCCGCATGCGCATGGGTCATGATGATGCACGCCGGGCGCGAGTCTTCCCCAAACCGCTCTGCTGCCGCGCGCTTTATGAAATGCGCCGTGCCCGGCAGCCCGACATCAATCAGCGCCCATTGGCGATCCCGGCTGCCCGGGGCGCCGAAATAAACAAGGTTCACGATCATTAGTCGCTGATAAGCCAAGTCGGCCGACACGTGATGTGTCCGGCCCTCCTGGACCTGGTCATTCTTCGGGCTATCAGCGCAGGCGGAAGCATCAATTGAAATTTGTTTCATACTTCCCAAAGCAAAACCCCTCAAACGCTGCTTAAAAGAAAGTGCGCAGGGAGCCGTGCCATCCACGCACCCTGCGCCACTCGTATCTATCGCTTATCACTTATCTTCCCTGGCTGCTCGATCCGCTGCCGCCGCTCCCCTGTGAGCTGCTGCCGCTGCTTTGTGAAGCATTGCCACTGCTTTGTGAGCCGCCGGAATTTTGCGAACTGCTGCTGCCTGACGTTCCAGAGCCGGAACCGGAGCTTGTGTCGCTTGAGCTGCCCATACCACCCCGTCCTGACGAACCGCTTTGTCCGCAACCCGCCATTAAGGCCGCTGCGGCGCACACCATAATCAATTTTTTCATAATGCTTAGTCCTTTCTAATGGAGACTCATCCTCCCGGGTAAACTTGATGAGGATCGATCTCCGCACAACAGGGTTCTAAAGCCCAACTCGAGGGGGTGGGACGCAGTAGAATTTCAAGCGCATTTGATTGGAGCCCACTCATTTAACACCTCGCCGCTCATGAAGGTCCTTTGCGTCCTCGCTGGTTTTTGCAATTCCAATCCGCTTCATCAGCTCGAATGGGCAAAAGCAAGATGCGCCCCATTTCCTCTTTCTGCGTTTTTTTGCTTGCCACCGGTTCCGCCAGTGGATAATCATTCCCTGTTCCCAAACAAATTCGGCCTTTCAGAAGTATGAGCGCTAAAAGCTTTTTCTCGTCCGTTAGTGGCTGTGCCTACCGTCGAATCACTGCAGCTTTAATCATGGCCGGTCTAACCTCGGCCGCCCTTCCCGCTAACGCCGCCTTTCATCTTTGGACCATTCGCGAGATTTACTCTGACAGCAGCGGCTCCTTGCAATTCATCGAGCTGTTTTGCGGCAGCGGCGGCCAAACCTTTATTGGCGGCCAGCAAATCTCAGTCACCAGCGGTGGCTCGAGCAAAAATTTCACCATCCCCTCTAACCTTGGCTCCGACACTCTCAATCACGCGCTGCTCTTTGGCACTGCCGGCATCCATGCCGCTGGCGCGCCCACGCCTGATTTTACTATACCCAGCAATTTTCTTACCCCCGGCGGTAACGGAAGCATTAGTTTCTTCGGGCTCAACTCCGGCAGCTATACGACTTTGCCAAACGATGGCACCCATTCCCTGACTTGGGGCACGTCCACTACCGCCATAAATTCCCCCCAAAATTTCGCCGGCACCGTCGGCCAAATCACCCCCGTGCCTGAGCCAGCCACTTGGGGCTTATTTGCATTGGGCGGAGCCGCTTTTCTGCTCCTCTTTCGTAAACGCGGCTAAAATCCCTTTTACATTGCTCCAGCGCCGATGATTCCAGCGGCAGCTTGGCACTTTTATTCCAATCACGGCCACTTCCCACCGTCCAATCTTAAGATTGCCCTCTGCGGCTTGTCCCTGTATGGAAGAGGTGAACACATGAACAGGCTCCTTGAAGCGCCATTGCATTTTCCGCATTTTTTAATGCGCCTGAACGCATTTGCCCTCCTCTGCACCGTCCCTTTCCTCGCTTCCGGCGCTCCCAGTCAAACCGCTGACGATTTCCATCAGCACGTTCAGCCGTTGCTCAAGCAATACTGCTACGATTGTCACGGCGACGGCAGCGAAAAAGGCAAAGTCGCATTCGACAAACTCTCCGAACAGGAACTTTTCGCCAGGCGCGACCTCTGGTTTGGGGCCCTCAAGAATCTCCGCGCCCAGCTCATGCCTCCGCAGAAAAAACCGCAACCAACCGCCGCCGAAATCAAACAAATTCAGAACTGGATCAAACGCGACATCTTTGGCCTCGACCCTCAAAACCCCGATCCCGGTCGCGTCACCATTCGCCGCCTCAATCGCTTCGAGTACCACAACACGATTCACGACCTCATGGGTTTTGATTTCAACGTCGAGGAGGAACTGCCGCCTGACGACTCCGGCTACGGCTTCGACACCATTGGCGATGTGCTCACTATGTCACCCATGCTCATGGAGAAATATATGCAGGCCGCCGAAACGATTGTGGCCGGGGCTGTCCCGCGCGTGAACCGCGTGGTCGCCGAAAAAACGCTCGGTGGAAATTCTTTCTCCGGCAAAAAGTCCAAAACCGCCGAGAAGCTCAGCTTCCAGCAGGAGGCCAGCCTGACTAATCATTTCCGCGTTGCCCAACCGGGCGATTACACGCTCACGCTCGATTTGGAGGTCCGTGGCCCGTTCGAATCCGATGCCGCCAAATGCGAAGCCAGTCTGACCATCGATGGCGAAGAATTGTGGAAGCACGAGTTCGGCTGGGACAGCAGCAAAAAATTCAACTTTAAGCTCGACCAAAAATGGCAACCCGGCAAACGCGAGCTTATCTTCACTGTCCATCCAACGGTCCCCGCCATGGACAAAACAAACTCCGCCGATCTTCGCCTGCTTGGCCTAAAAATCGCCGGCCCAGCCGCCGAGAATTATTGGGTGCGCCCGGCCAATTGGGATTTGTTCTTCACCAAAGACCCGCCCGATTCCGCGCTCGAGCGCCGCCAATATGCGCGTGAAATCATGGAACGCTTTGTCCGCCGCGCCTATCGCCGTCCGGCCGACTCGCGCACCATCGACAAGCTTGTCGCCATCGCCCAGAGCGTCTATTCCCAAAAAGGCCGCCGCTTTCAAGACGGCATTGCCCAGGCCATTATTCCGGTGCTTGCTTCACCCCGCTTTCTGTTCCGCGTTGAGGAAGTCGATTCCACCGTCGCCAATACCGGCTTTCCTCGCGTCGACGAATATTCCCTCGCCACTCGCCTCTCCTATTTCCTCTGGTCCACGACGCCCGATGAAGAGCTGCTTGGCCTCGCCGATAAAAAGCAATTGCGCGCTAATCTGGATAAACAGGTCCGGCGCATGCTCGAAGATCAGCGCTCGAAGTCGCTCGTCAAAAACTTCGTGGGTCAATGGCTCCAGGCCCGCGACGTCGAAGGCATCGACATCAACGCTCGCGCCGTTCTTGCCCGCGATGACGGTGAGGAAAAGGAACTCGAAAACATCCGCCAGCAATTTCGTCAGGGCCAGTTTCGCCGCCAAACAAAGCAAAATCTGACCAAAGAGGAACAGGCCGAGGAGGAAAAGCGCCGGGAAATTCGCCGCAAGTTCTTCCGCCCTAGGCTCGAGTTGGACCGCGATTTGCGCAAAGCCATGCGCGAAGAGACAGAATTGTGTTTCAGCCATGTCGTCCGCCAAAACCGCAGCGTCCTCGAGTTGCTGGAAAGCGATTATACCTACCTCAACGAAAAGCTCGCGAAGCATTATGGCATGACCAACGTCACGGGCGGCGACATGCGCCTCGTCCACTTGCCCGAGGGCAGCCCGCGCGGTGGAGTCCTCACCGAAGGCACTGTCCTCGTCGTTACTTCAAATCCCACCCGCACCTCGCCGGTCAAGCGCGGCTTGTTTATCCTCGATAACATTCTCGGCGTCCCGCCTCCTCCGCCTCCGCCCGATATTCCCGTTCTCGAAGATTCCGAAAAGGGCTTCACGAACCGCGAACCCACCTTGCGCGAGGTTCTGGCCATCCATCGCGAAAAACCCCTGTGCAGCTCCTGCCATTCCCGCATGGATCCGCTCGGGCTCTCCCTCGAAAATTTCAATGCCATGGGCATGTGGCGCGAGCAGGAACGCAAGCAACCCATCGAACCCGCCGGCCAGCTCATCACCGGCGAATCGTTCAAAGACATCCGCGAACTCAAACACATCCTCGCCACCAAACGCCGCTTTGATTTCTACCGTTGTCTGGCGGAAAAGATGCTCACTTATGCCCTCGGTCGCGGCCTCGAGTATTACGATGTGGAGACCGTGGACCAAATCGTTGACCGGCTCGACCGCGAAAATGGCCGCTTTTCCGCCCTATTGCTGGGAATTGTTGAATCTGCCCCGTTTCAAAAGAGTCGAATCAACAGCGCTCCGGGCGACCATCCGCTCGGCGCGGAAGTGCAGAACCGGTCTGATACCAAGACTTTGCATGAATAAGCATTTGGGACTGAATCGAAATCATGAGGCGGAACGTTATTTCAGCTTGAGCCGCCGCCGCTTTTTGCGCGGCCTCGGTGCCTGCCTCGCTTTGCCCTCCCTTGAGTCTTTCCAGCCGCTCACCGGGTTTGCCGCGGCCCCTTCCGTTGCCGCCACTCCCACGGGCGCGCCTCTGCGCACTGCCTTTGTCTATTTTCCCAATGGCGCGATTCAACATACCTGGTGGCCCAAAGGCGAAGGAAAAGATTTTACGCTCAGCCGCACGATGGAGCCCCTGCAATCGGTGAAGAATCAGTTGCAAATCCTCGCCGGCCTTGATCACGTCAACGCCACTCCTGGCCCCGACGGTGCGGGCGACCATGCCCGGGCCAGTGGCACTTTCCTTACCGGCGTGCGCGTTAAAAAAACCGCCGGCGCGGATATTCACGCGGGAGTCTCCATCGATCAAGTCATGGCCGAACAAATCGGTCATCTTACCCGCTTTCCTTCCCTCGAACTCACCTGCGATGCCGTCCGCCGCTCCGGCAATTGCGACTCCGGTTATTCCTGCGCTTATCAATACAATCTTTCCTGGCGTTCACCAACCACTCCCGTGGCGCCCGAGCCAAATCCGCGTTTACTTTTCGAGCGTCTCTTTGGCGGTGGCGCACATGGCGAACGTCTTGAAAATCTCAAGCGCCGCCAGCAGCAGCAGCGCTCCATTCTGGACTTCGTCCTCGATGATGCTCGCTCGCTCCAAAGCCAGATGACCTATCGCGACAAGCAGAAGGTCGATGAATATCTCGTAAGCGTCCGTGAAATCGAAAAGCGCATTGAACAAGCCGAGCACTTCGGTGCGCCTCCTGACCCGAATGTGATCACCCCCGCTGGTATCCCGCCCAGTTACGATGATTACGTCCAAATCATGTTCGACATGCTCATCCTCGCTTTCCAGACCGACTCCACCCGAATTGCCACGTTCCTGTTGGCCAATGAAGGCAGCAACCGCGCCTTCCCTGAGATTGGCATCGCTGAAGGGCACCATTTCCTCACTCATCACCAGAACAAGCAGGACATGATCGACAAGGTCGCTGAAATTGATCTTTGGTACATGAAACACTTCGCCAAATTTATCCAGAAGCTCGAGCAGACCAAAGATATCGACGGGCAATCATTGCTCCACAATTCCATGATCGTTTACGGCAGCGGCAATTCCGACGGCAATCGCCATACCCACGTCAACCTCCCGATTATATTGGCTGGCAGTGGTGGCGGTACCCTCACCCCCGGGCGCTACGTCGATTACCAATCCAAGCCTATGAGCAATTTGCTCTTGAGCATGGCCGACCGCATGGGCGCTCAAAAGGTCGAGCGCCTCGGCGACTCGACCGGCCGCCTCCAAGGCGTATAACTTTCTGTTTAGGCCGTGCCCTCACTCGCGGCCCATTCTCTTGTTGTAGCGCCCATAGTTCTTGTTCGGCACCTGCCCTCACACGGCACAACTGCCTTTTTGCATCTTGTCCATGTATCCATTCATCCTTCGCTCCTACCTGGCGATCTCGTTCCAACTGAGAACTGAAAACTTCTCCTTCTGCCGATCCATTAATGTTTCCTTTAGTTTCCATTCCTGTTTAATGTTTTGCCGAACCGCGCAAAACCAGGAACGAGCCCATGAACGTTTATATTTCACGAAATGGCCAGCAGTACGGCCCCTACCCCGTCGAAAAAGTGAAGCCCATGATCGCCTCGGGCAACGTTTCGCCCAACGACGAGATTTGGTATGAAGGCTCTTCCAACCGCATGACCGTCTCAGCTTTTTTTGCCGCTGAAGGCCCCCCTCCGTTGCCCAGTGCGGCCACCGACACGCAGCAATCGCCGCTTTCCCTTTCCTCCGCCCCCCCTGTCCTGCCGTTAACGGGCGCAGCCACTCCTTTGGGCATTACCAACGATTTGGAAAAAGAAATTATCCAGGGCGGACGTTACGTCCTCTTTCAATACTGCATTTCTGCCCTGGTTATCACTTTCAAACGTTCCTCGGGCATCACGTATCTCCGCCCCGGCGAGAGTGGCGCAGGCACTGCGCTGGCCTTTAGCAGTATCTCTTTGGTTCTCGGCTGGTGGGGTATTCCGTGGGGACCCATCTGGACCATCTCCACTATCATCACCAATCTCAGGGGCGGCAAAGACGTAACCCTCGCCGTCCTGACACAGCAACTTGGCCCGCAACGCGCGGCAGCGCTCCTCGCTCAACGCGGTGCAAACGCCGCTCCCGCGCGCTTTCCGGCGGCATTGCGTTACGCGCTCATGGCCGGTGCCGCCTGCGTATTGCTCTCCGCCGGATTGATTGGCTACGGCATCTATCGTGTTGCCCAGGAACCTCGCACCTACCATTCCAGCACGCCCGGCCGGTCCGAATTCGATGCCGCCAACGACCTGATCTCGGCCAACCGCGGCACCATCACCTTTGGCAATAATGCCGAAGCCCTCGCGGCCGCAGCGGATTTTTCCAAATCGATGAAACAACTGCGAAACGATCTATTCGAGAAGAGCGCCAAAAAAAGCTTCTCGATCAGTAAAAACGAGTTCCTCACTTACTGTGCGGTGCGTGACAATCAGGCAATTTTTTTGGTCCACGTTCCTGAATTGCGTCGCTTTACCAGCGAAGCCAAATCCGATCTGTGCCAACTCGCCTGGCTCACTGCGCGTAAAGCCCTGCAGACGCAGGGTCTGGCAAAGGACGGGATGAACCTCTTTGTCGGAGTGCGCGGCATCTTACTCTACGAGCGCGTCATGACCGGTAAACTCACCACCAACAAAGATGACAAGGACCTCGGCATCGATCGGGACGTTAATGGCGAGAGCGGCAAAGATCTTCTCTATTCCGCGTTCGCCCGCGCCGAAACTGCCGAACCCGCTCAAGCCGCGCCACCACCGCCGTCAAGGTAAACCACTGCAACTTACGAGAACTGCAATCGCGTTGTAGTTTCCTTCTCGTCCCAGTTGCGAGGAGGTTTGCTGTTGATACTGCCGACGTCTTTAATCGAGATTTGGCGGCCCAATGTCTTCGGGCTCTTTACATCGACCTCGGATGGATTACAGATTTGCTGGCTGACCTTTTGATGCGGAGCGGGCTTATACTTGATATAAAGCTCCTTGGGCGTGTCTGGCTCGAAGTAGAGAATGCGAGACTTCTCCGGGATGCAACGGTATTCCTTATCAAGAATGCTGCCGCCAAAAGTGAAGCGCTTTAGATAGGTGGCATTGCGATCGGTATAGGCACACGTGAAGACGCGATCGCGTTCGGGCAACGCACAAAAAATGAGGTCTGGACCAACGAATAGTTTCTCGGGCAGCTCGATTACCTTGTAATGACCGTCCTTGAAAACCATGAGCAGCTTGTCGAATTTGGTGCAGTCCACCTTAAATTCTTCGGCCGAAACTTTATAACCGATGTAGCCGGTCTCGCGGTCATAGGCGACTTTGAAAGCTTTGAAGGCGACTTCGCGGGCGTCCACTTCGTCGAAGCGGCTGCTCTTGCTCAGGCGCGGATATTCGGGGCCATATTTCTCGAGGAGCGCTTCCAGATGGCTGATCACGTAACGGGTCAACGCCTTAAGATGCTTTTGTGTGTCCGCGAGCTCGCCTTTGACCTTTTCCATTTCCTCGCGATGCTTATTGATGTCGAAAAGCGAGATGCGGCGGATACGGACCTGAAGGAGGCGATCGATGTCCGGGTCGGCTAGCTCGCGGATGAGCTGGCGTTTGAAGGGACGGAAGCCCTCATGCACGGCGGCAATGACCGCTTCATTCGTGCGGCACTGCTCGATCTTCTTGTAAATGCGCTCCTCGATGAAGATGCGTTCAAGGGTGCGGAAATGTAGTTCGTCCTGGAGCTTGCCGAGCTTTAGCTCCAGCTCACGCTTCATCAACTCGACGAGGTGCTCCGTATTTTCACGGAGCACTTCGGAGACGGTCATCTCGACGGGACGATGATTGCGAATGACAATGATCCGGCTGGAAATTGAGACTTCGCAATCCGTGAAAGCATAAAGCGCATCGACCAATTGATCGGCGCTGATGCCGGAGGGCGCGCGTATTTCGATTTCGACCTCCTCTGATGTGTAGTCGTTGATGCTTTTGATTTTAATTTTGCCTTTGCGCGCGGCTTCTTCGATGGATGCGCCGAGAGATTCGGTAGTGGTGGTCGGCGGGATCTCTTTGATGACGACGGTGGAGTCATCTTTGATCTTAATTTTGGCGCGAACTTTGATCGTTCCCTTGCCATCCTGGTAATCGCGGGCATCCATCAGGCCGCCCGTTTGAAAATCGGGCAGGCACTTGAAGTTTTGCTTCTTGAGAATGGCAATTTGCGCTTCGAGGAGTTCGGGGAAATTGTGCGGCAGAATCTTTGAGGTAAGGCCAACGGCGATGCCTTCCGTGCCGAGCATCAGGAGCAATGGAAGTTTGGAAGGGAGCGCCACAGGTTCCCTTTTGCGGCCATCGTAGCTGGGGACGAATTGGGTGAGTTCGTCATTGAAAATTTCTGTGCGCGCCAACTCGCTCAGCCGGCATTCAATGTAACGCGGAGCAGCCGCCGGATCGCCGGTGTAAATGTTTCCGTAATTGCCCTGGCGATCGATGAGATAGCGCTTGTTGGCGAGAACCACAATCGCGTCCGCGATCGAGGCGTCGCCGTGCGGATGATATTTCGTCGTGTCGCCGATGACATTGGCTACTTTGGTGAACCGGCCATCATCGGACTCGTGCATCGCCCAAAGAATGCGCCGATGAACAGGCTTGAGACCGTCTTGCAAATTCGGAATCGCACGGTCGCGAATAACGTAAGAAGCATATTCGAGGAAGCTTTTGTCCACGCGGCAGTGGAGCGGAATATCACGATTGCCCGGAACAAAGGGGCGATGTGCGATGGTCACGTTTTCAACGTGGACATGCGCCTCGCCATTGCCGTTCCCATTTGTGGCCGGCTTGTCGCCAGCTTTCTTGCCATCGAGTGGCAGCTCAGGTTGTCCAGATTTGTCAGTGCGTTTAGGCATGATGGAAATTTAAATTGCTCAATCTTCGACGGGCACCACAAGACTTTCCATGATGTAATCTTTGCGTTCAGGTGTGTTCTTGCCCATGTAAAACGAAAAGATATTCGAGGTATCGGATTTGGGAGCGTATTCGACCTGGCTCAGGCGCATTTCTTTGCCGATGAATTGTTTGAATTCACCGGGAGAAATTTCGCCCAAGCCCTTGAAACGTGTGATTTCGGCCGATTTGCCCAGCTTTTCGGAGGCGGCAAGTTTTTCGGCTTCCGAATAGCAATAGATCGTTTGTTCTTTATTGCGGACGCGGAAGAGCGGCGTCTCAAGGATATAAAGATGGCCGTCATGCACGACCTGATCGAAAAACTTGAAAAAATAAGTGATTAAGAGATTACGAATGTGGAGGCCATCCACGTCGGCGTCGGTGGCTAGGATGACTTTTTCGTAGCGCAGATTGTTAAGCGTATCCTCGATGTCGAGAGTGCGCATGAGATTGTACATCTCGTCGTTTTTATAGACGATGTCGCGCTTGAGGTCCCAGACATTGAGCGGCTTGCCTTTTAGAACAAAGATGGCCTGCATGTTCACGTCGCGGGTGCTGACGATGGAGCCGGCGGCGGATTGACCTTCAGTGATGAAAATCATCGAACCCTTGCCCTTGCCCTTTTCCTTGTTGAAATGGATTTTGCAATCTTTGAGCTGCGGAATGCGAAGGGTAATGGCTTTGGCGCGGTCGCGGGCGAGCTTCTTCACCTCCTGTAGTTCCTTGCGGAGCTGTTTGGTGTCCTCGACCTTGGCCATGATCTTCTCGGCAATATCTTTGTTGCGGTTGAAGAAATGGAGCAGCTCTTCGCGGACACGATTGACGAGTTCGGAGCGGATTTCGGTGTTGCCGAGTTTATTTTTGGTCTGTGATTCGAAGACTGGGTCTTTTAAGCGGAGCGAGACAGCGCCGACCATGCATTCGCGCACATCGTCGCCTTCGTAGCCGCCTTTTGAATATTCGTTCACCGCTTTAAGCAAGCCTTCGCGGAAGGCGCTCAAGTGCGTGCCGCCGTCCGCGGTGAACTGGCCATTAACGAAGGAGAAAAACGTTTCGCCGTAGCG
>DASWRJ010000052.1:0-9176 GCA_036403255.1 Verrucomicrobiia bacterium | reverse complement strand
GGCCAAGGCCGGCTCAGCAGGCCGCTTTCTGCCCGGCATCGAGCACAAGCTCGAACGAGTCCAAGGTGTCGAAGATGGCGGTCGGCTCTTTGTGCGTGGTCCAAACATCATGCACGGCTACCTGAATCCCGAAGCAAACGCTAACTTTCTCGCCCTCGGCGGCTGGTACGATACCGGAGACATTGCGAAGGTAGATGAAGAGAATTTCCTTTTCATTCTCGGACGCCTCAAGCGCTTCGCCAAAGTCAGCGGGGAGATGGTCAGCCTCACCGCAGTTGAGGAAGCTTTGGCCGGCGCCTTTCCGAAATATGGATTGCGTTGCCAAATCGCGATTGTGACTCGCCCTGATGAGCACAAAGGCGAAGCATTGATTGCCGTCACGAACGAACCGCGCCTCCAACTCGAGGAAATCCGCGTTACGCTTCGCGCCAAGGGACTCTCGAATTTAGCCGTTCCGCGCGAAGTCGTTTCCGTGCGGGAGATTCCAAAGCTCGGCACCGGCAAAGTGAACCATCGCGAGTTGGAGAAGGCTTTGCGGGAGAATTCCGCTCAGCCGCCTTCTTGAAACAAAATAACTCCCTTGGCATTTTTTCCACTCAGCATATCTTCAAACGCATCGCCCAAATCCTGGAGCCCGTAAGTCTTAGTAATGATCTCATCAAGTAGCAACTTGCGCTCAAGGTAACTATCAAAAATGAGCGGGAAATCGCGGGCTGGCACGCAATCACCGTAGAGCGGCGTCACATACGTCTTGTTCCACATGAATTGCGGCATCGGCACAGTGACCTCTTCGTTTATCCCGCTGACTTGCAGTGCCATTCCGCCATTGCGCACCAGCATGAGCGGAACAAACGCCAATCGCGGCACTGATGTGGCCTCAAACGCATAGTCCGCTCCTCGGCCTCCCGTCAAATCTTTCAGATTCTGCACCAGCTCCTGCACCGCTCCGTCTCCCGTTTTTACTTGTACCAGATCTGTTGCTCCAAATTTTTTCGCGCGTTCGAGACTCGGACTGTGCAAATCGATGGCAATGATCACCTTGGCCCCGCCAAGCCTGGCCGCCTGAATAATGTTCAGTCCTACACCACCGCAGCCAAGCACAGCAACTGAACTCCCGGACTTAATTCGCGCCACGTTCATCACTGACCCAAATCCCGTCATGACGCCACAACCGACAATGCAAGCAGCGGTAAACGAAACTGTCGCCGGAATCGGACTGACAGCTGCCGCTCGCACCAGCGCGAATTCCGAAAGCGTCCCGAGATTGAAAGATCGATCGATCGGCTGCCCGCGCCACGTTGTCCCCTCAAGCCGCGCGTGCCCTTTGGAACGTTGCATGACATAGGCGGGCTTGCTCTCCTCGCACAACACAGGATGCCCGCCCCGGCATTGAAAACACGTCCCGCACGGAATCGCCCAATTCAAAACCACTCGCTCCCCGGGCTTAACGTGCGTCACTTGCGGTCCAATTTCCTCCACGATCCCTGCGCCTTCATGGCCCATCACCAGCGGCCGCTTCCAATTGAGCGATGCATAGTCCGTGTGGCAGATTCCTGCGGCTTGAATTCGCACCAGGATCTCGTCCGTTTCCGGCCCAGCGACCCTGATTTGTTCAATGCTGAATTTGCCCTGCCCGTCAGCAATGGCGGCCTGGCACGTGATAGTCTTCACTGCCCCAGGCGCCCCCGATAAAATCGCCGGTTGGCGGGTCCGAACGGCTCCGAGTAATCAACCACGCCAGAAACCGAATTTGTGGTCAATACATTCGTCCACACACTCTGAAAACTGGCCGTCGCTTCAATATGATAAACTCGATTGGTTTCACCAGTCAGACGAACGCGCATAATCCCGTTTGTCGCGCCGCGTACATTAAGAACTGGTGCTGCCGGAGCAGGCCGCGTCTTCATGGAAAAATAAGTGTCTTTCGCTAAAGCTGGCACGCCCACTGATCCCGGATAGCTATTGGTCTCTGGTTTCCCTGGATTGGCAATCGTCAAATGCCCAATCAGGCTCGTGCCCGACGGCAACGTCATTGCGGGAATCGTGTATTGATTAGAGGCTCCGTTCAGCGCGCCGGTTTGAAAGGGCGCAGGCGATGCAAAGACAGCGTTGCTCGCGGTGTCCAATATAAGCAGTTGCACAATTGCCAGCGTCGATCCGCCTAAATTCGCCCACAGCAAAGTGAAATCAGACGTTGCATCGATCGATTGTGCGGCCGGCCAATTCGTGATCACCGGCGTTGTCGGATAACTCACCGGCAGGAACAACAAAAAGAAACTCAGATTTGCCGAATGTGTTCCGTCATTGACCGATTGAATTACCATTGAATAATTCACCTGGCTGAAGGCGGTCCCGGCCGGGTAAGTGGTATCCAGTGCCGCCTGCGTGGTAAACGCCTCCTCGAAATTCAAAACCGACCCATTTTGCTCCGGAACCAGGGTGCGCAATGGCGTCGAGTTGGACGGCTTTACAGTCGCATTCGTTACCGCATAGTTTGTCGAGGCATAAACAAACGACTGAAACGTATAGCCATTGCTGCCGATCACTGGCGCGCTGCTATTCGTTTGGTAAAACTGCTGCCATTTAATGACACCATAAAAATCGGCATCTACTCCCTTGGCGCTAAAGGTGCCCACCATAATGAATAGCAGCCAGTAAAAGGGGTGAGACTTCATGATTACCGCGGAAACTAGCAGAAATCCTCCTAAAAAGGAATGATAATTTGCGCATCCGAATTAATGAAAAAAATTTCAGAATATTTTGTCGGCTTTAGCCCCTCGGCGGCTTCATATACTTGAAATGAATATGTCAGATAATCGTGAACTTCTGCTCGCCTATGCAAAACAGGGTTCCGAATCCGCTTTCCGCGAACTCGTCCAGCGTTATGTGGATCTCGTCTATTCCGTGGCGTTGCGCCGGGTCAATGGGGACACCCACCGCGCCGAAGACGTTTCCCAAATTGTTTTCACCGATCTCGCTCGCAAAGCCGCTTCCCTCCCGGAGTCCATCATGCTCGGAGGCTGGCTGCACCGTCACACCTGCTTCGTGGCCTCCACCGTTATGCGCGGCGAGCTGCGCCGCCTCAACCGCGAACTACAAGCTGCTGAAATGAATACCATCGCCGCCTCTGCCGAACCGGATTGGAAACAACTGGCCGCTGTGCTCGACGAAGCCATTAACGCCCTCGATCAGCCCGACCGCGATGCGATCATCCTCCGCTTTTTCGAGCAACGCGAACTGCGCCTCATCAGCTCCGCTTTGGGAATTAGCGAAGATGCCGCCCAAAAGCGTGTCAGCCGTGCGGTGGATAGATTGCGCGGCCTTCTTGAACAGCGCGGCGTCACGCTGACCTCGGCCAGCCTCGCTGCCATCCTCACCGCCAACTCGACTCTTTCCGCTCCCGCGGGATTCGGAGAGGCGGTCGCGACCAAGTCTCTTGCTGCCGTTGGCTTCGGAACCGGTACGTTTGCTCTGCTGCTCAAATCTCTCATTGGTTCAAAAGTCCCTCTGTTTCTCGCAGCGACGGTCATTGTTCTTGTCAGCGTCAGTTGGTGGTGGAAGTCACAGCACGTAAAACCCGCCGCCGCTCTCTCCTCTAATTCTTCCGCAGCCGCGAAACCAACACCTGCTTCGGCAATCCAAATTGCCACCGCCCAACCGGTTCCACAGCCACCCAAATTCGCAACAGCCGCCCCAAGCGCAAAAGCCGTTGCTGCATCTAATGCGCTACATCTCACTTTGCTCTCCGCAGATACCGGCAAGCCTGTGCCCAACGTCCAAATTGATTACCGTTCGTTCATTGGCACAAAATTTAGCGGCAAAAAACTTTCCGCCTCCCGCTCGGGCCTTTGCGATGTCCCCATCCCGGCCGATCTCGCCAGCTTGGAACTGACTACTCGGATTGACGGCTTTGCCGACACCCGCCTTTCCTGGCAAGTCAACCGGGGCCAGCTCATCCCCGCCGATTACACCTTGCGGCTGGCGCGCCCCACGCCAATTGGCGGGCGTGTGTTGGATGCCGCTGGCGCGCCAGTGGCCGGCGCAAAAATTGGATTCAACCATGAGCCAGAATTAAACCCCGGCAATTCACCCGAAAGCCATGAGTTCAGTTGGATTGAAGTTCGCACCGACGATGACGGCCGCTGGACAATTAATCGAATGGCTGATGAAATGATCCATCGCATTTACGGCAGCGCCAAACATTCCGAGCACGTCGATTCGGAATTCATATTTGTCAGCCGCAACTCCGAGGCAGAGGAAGAGCTCCGCGGGCAGAAACACGTTTTTCACCTCGGCCGTCCGCTTGATATCAGCGGTATAGTCATCGATTCCAATGCGCAGCCCATTGCCAGAGCAAAAGTTTTCGTCGGCTACCGCAGTGAATCAAGCCGCCGCGAAACCGTCACGCTTGAAGACGGCACGTTTGTGGTCCACGGTTGCAAACTGGGAAAAAATCTTGTAACCGCTGAAGCGAAAGGTTTCGCGCCGATCACGGTTCAGACAGAATTTTCCACCAATGCACCGCCGCTCCGCCTCACACTTCAAACGGGCAAATCTCTGCTGCTTCGTGTCGTTAATCAGGCCGGTGAACCCATCCCCAAAGCTTACGTTTGGCTGAATAACTACCGCGGTGGCACTATTGCGAATGACAAGACCCCGCCCCCTCCGCAGGCTGATTTTAGTCCGCGCACAGACAATGCAGGCCTTGTCTTCTGGGAGAGCGCTCCTGATATGGAACTCGCGTTCGATGTTGCCGCTCCTGGCTATATGCGCAAAGATCAGACCAGAATCTGGCCTGACGGCAAGGAGCATGTCATTACGCTTGGTCCAGCCCTGATTATCAGCGGCACAGTCCAAAACACCGCTGGCCAGCCCATTCCCCAGTTCCGCATCATCACTGGCTGGCCCACGCCGCGAGGCGAGTCCCAATGGAGCACACTCGATCGCTTTCGTTTGAGCTTCTCTGGTGGCGTATTTTCCAATTCCTTTGAGGAAGCGGTCATCCATGGAAATGAAATTCCAGGCTATCTGTTTAAATTCGAAGCGGAGGGTTATGCGCCCTTCATCTCACGCGTCGTGCAGCCGGATGAAGGCACAATCCGCCTGAATGCCTCTCTGGAACCCACCGCTCCTACTCTCTTGAAGGTCCAACTCGCGGACGGCCGCCCGGCGGTCGGAGCGGACATCGCGCTGGCGTATTCGGGAGCATTCTTAAAGCTCGGGCCCGGCCGGTTTTCTCGCGATGCCAATTCATCCTCGGCGATTTACAAAACGGATGCCAAAGGCGAAGCTCACTTTGCGCCCGAGCCTGCCGCCAAACGGCTCATTATTGCGCATCCCGATGGCTATGCCGAAATGACAATGGCCGAAATCAAAGAAGCGCCACTTGTGCAGCTCCAGCCCTGGGGACGAATAGAAGGCACTTACACGCGCTCAGGCAAACCTGCTGCCAGCGAAGCCATCGAGTTGCAATTTGCAAAAACGGATTACAGCACTTACGCGCTTGATTATGAAACTTTCCGGATCGAGACGGATGCCCAGGGCCATTTTGTTTTTCCCAAAGTAGCGCCCGGACCATATGAACTCCACCACCTTGTTCCCAATCCAAAAAAAGAGTCCATCCCATACATGGCGTTAACTATAAAGGACATCGAAGTTCACTCCGGTGAGACGCTGCTCGTGAACCCAGGCTCCTCGGGATACACCGTCTCGGTCCGGCTTCGCTGGCCAGCAGGCGTGCTGCGCGATCCGAAATCTCTGATTTCCGTTTCTATCCATCCGCCCTACCCCGCGCAAGGCGAAGAAATCCTAGCTGCTCCACCCGCAGCCCGGCTGACGAATTATCAAATGGGTGAATCCTCAGGCGGTATTTGGACAGCCGATGATGTGCCTCCTGGAAATTATATTTTGGATGTGCAGGTCTCCGTGCCGCCAAAGGGAGGGAACGATCAACTCGGAGAATGGCTTATGGCGAAGCTTCCAGTCAATGTCCCCGCGGAACCATTATCGGGTACTTTGGAATTGGGCGATGTTGCACTCGAGAAGAAGGAAACTCCTTAATCAAGCCCGTTAGGACCCTTTTTCCAACTGATTAACTACTGATTGTTTCCCAATACTTTATACACCCTCAGCCCATCCCCATTCATCCAATCTAGTGCCACCCCAATTCCGTCTGTCACTGTGACTTCCGCATCCAGCTCCTGCCAATTATCCCCCAAGTTGTCCTTATATAATACTTGATAGCTTACGCCGGGACTCGTCTTCCAACTCACTTGCACTAAGTCATCGACAATCGAGATGTTTAGTGGAATTCCAGGGTTAGCACTGGAAGTTATGAAGCCAATCAAATCGGGTGATATGACTGGATCTGGCGGCGTTGCACCTGATAACAGCAGCACTTCACTGCCAGCCATTAGAAAAGGACCTACTCCATGATCGGCCGCATCGTCGTACGTAGCCACGTCCGGAAATTTCCCTTGTGGCTGCACGTAGCCTAGTTTGCCGTCGCTGTGCAGCGCCACCCGAACCATGCCGTTCCATGCTCGCGCGACGACGGGCAAATATTCGCCAGAATCGAGATAACCGTTGCGAATCCCCCAGGCCATCGCGTAACAAAACAGGGCCGTGCCGCTCGTCTCGGGATTTGGCACCTCCGCCGCATCGATCAAGCTTGCACGCCAAAATCCGTCACTCCCTTGCAGTGGCTTCAGCACCGCTGCCATCTGCTGCAACATCGATGCGTATTCCAGTGTCTGTGTTGGCGAAAGTGGATTCTGCTCGAGCACTCTGGCGCAGGCCGCCATCACCCACCCATTGCCCCGGCTCCAGAACTGTTTCTGGCCATTCTTTGTTTTCGCGCCTTGCGCGTCCGCATCCCTGTACCAGAGCCCGGCGCTCGCATCATACAAACCCCGTCGCACTTTCATGTCCTGGTACATGCCTGCGAGCTTATCAAAGTAGCTGTTCGTCTGGTAAAGCTCGCCCAAGCGGGCATATACCGGCCCGGCCATGAAAAACGCATCAATCCACCACCAGTCATCCACTGGTTTGTAGGCTACGCGATTATCAATGCCCGCCTGAATTCCTGCGATGCGGACCGGCTGCGGATCAATTCTGTAGAGATCCACATAGGCTTGCCCGCACACTTCGCCATCCGCATTCGTCGGCCCGCGCCAACCCGGTTGCCAGTTGAAGTAGGTGCCCCACTGAACTGCCGTATCGTAATATCTTTGAATGCCCAGCGCCTGGTAAGCGCGCACATTGCCAGCCTGATAAACGCCGCGTGCCCAGCCATTAGTCTGGTGCGTGTTGTTCGCGATGAAATAATCATTCGCCAAAATCATCGCGCCCGCGATGTCGTTCGTGCCCGGCAACACATCGCTATTTGTGCTATAAAAAATTCGTGGCGGCGGCGGTGGCGCAAAAACCACCTGATCGACCCAACCCGCGTCGAGTCCGGCTTTGCCGCTGCTGTTTTTCTTATAGATCCACTTGAGTGTTTGGCTGCCGGAAGGCACTGCGAATGGCCCGGCTTGCGCCCAGTCCACTTCGCCGGAGATGCGTGCTTTCTCCGTGCTGCCGATCTGAAAGGTCAGCACGTCATTGTTCGTCTCCGATGATACTTTCCACCAAAACGAAATTTGTCCCGGCCCCGTGACACTGGTTGAAAATGAACCCGACTTTCCATGGGCAATCGCTCCGCTTTGCGCGGCGGATTGCCCGTCGTGCGTCACATTGCTTTCTCCAATCCACGCCGGGGATCCGCTTGTCTTCCAAGTCAATCCTCCGGCATCCAAAGCCTCCGCCAACGTGAACACACGTACGACTGTCAGGTGCGCCACGATGCTCGTAGATGCTCCGGCTGTATTGGTCACGATTACCGTGTAATAGCCTGCCTGCCCTAACTGCACCGGGCTCAAGCTCAGCGTGCTCGAAGTCGCGCCACTGATTCCATTGCCGTTCGTCAGGCTTGCGCCATTCATTTGCCACTGATATCCAAAGGGTGAAGTGCCATTGATTGACACTTTAAGTTGTGCTGAAGTTCCGGTTTGGTTGGTCCGCCCGGCAGGCTGGGTGGTGAGCATCGGAGGCAAATTCGTCCCAAAATCCACTTGGTCCAAAAAGCCCGCTGCGGCGGTTTCCGTGCTAGAGCTGGCCCAGGCATAATCCCAGCGAAAACTTTGCGTGCTCGTTCCTGAAACGCTGTAGGTGACGAGTTGCCAATCTTTGTTCCCGGAAATGCTTTTCTTTTGGGATCCATTCACAAAAAACAGCAGCTTGTCGTGGCTGTCTTTAGAGGTTGATTTCCACCAAAACCGCACCGTGCCGGGACCTACCACACTCGTTTGCAGGCTGCTCGTTTGGCTTGGCGCACTCGAGCCACTTTGCGCAGCCGAAACCGCGTCATGACTCGCGTTGGCCTCGCCCAGCCAACCTACCGCATTGGTTTGCCAGGCCCAATCCGGCTGATTCAATGCCTGCCCTAAATCAATAGCATCAGCCCCGGAGCCATCCGATTGGCTCAGGCAGGGAAGAGTGGTCAGAGCAAAAATCCCAAAACTATATAGAAATTCCCTAATTTTCATCTTGTGGAGTACTGGACTTGAGAGAGGTGTTCTAACAAAACGCGCAGGAAAGTCCAGATTTTAACGCCAGTTCCTCTATGAATAAGTTAATGGGGAGGGAGGATAGTTGGGCCTACTTTAAATTTAGCTTACAGGTAAACTTCGTAGTTAAATTGAGAGCGGAAAACTGAACTCCTGATAAGAAAACATCCCGGCACTTTTTGCCTACTATTTCTAACGGGTTTACCCGTTAGGGCCAAAATTTCTAACGTGCAAACTCTTCAATGTTGACAGGGGTCCTAACGGTACTGACGGCTCTAACGGCTTTTGGAGATATATATATACATACCTATCTAACCTTGCTTTCCGCGCGCATGCTTTCGACTTCCACAAGGCTGAACAAGCCTCATCAAGCCTGAAATTATCCAACCTTTGGAGCACCCTTTTAGTGTCTGGAAACCGGTGCTGATGTCCATCTCACTTCAGCGCAAAATAAGTTGCCTGTTTACATCGTCTCACACTATAAACTCATCCCGTGAAACATATCCCCAACTGCTGCAAATCTACAGGGCCGTTGCATTACGTCCCGGCCACTTCTTATTTGCTCATGGC
>DASWRJ010000051.1:0-3031 GCA_036403255.1 Verrucomicrobiia bacterium | reverse complement strand
GCTGGAACTGGCCATCGCCGTTGGGCATATAAAACGGGCCTTGTCGCTGGGCCACACGCGCCAGGCCAATGCTGGAGCTCATGCCGAAAAGGCAGACCATTTGACGGGCCATGGCTGTGGCGCGATCCAAATCATTTTCGGCGCCGGTCGTGACATCACCGAAAACCTGTTCCTCGGCGGCACGGCCACCGAGCAGGCCGCGAATACGATCCAACAACTCGGATTGGGTCATGAGGAATTGTTCCTCTGCCGGCAACTGCATGGTATAGCCCAGAGCAGCGCGACCACGCGGAATGATGCTAATTTTATGAACTGGATCTGAATGCTTGCTGTGGGCGGCTACGAGCGCATGGCCGACTTCATGACAGGCCACGCGCTTTTTGGCTTCTTCAGTGAGCCGCCGACTCTTGCGCTCGGGACCAGCGACAACTTTCTCGACTGCTTCTTCCAAATCGCGTTGCGTAATGCGCCGGGCCTGACGGCGCGCGGCGAGCAATGCCGCTTCATTGACCGCATTGGCCAGGTCAGCTCCGGAAAATCCAGGAGTGGCGCGCGCGACACGCCGCAACTCCACATCTTCGGCCAGTGGAACAGTCCGTGTATGCACTTTTAAAATGGCTTCGCGGCCATCCAAATCAGGCGCATCGACGACCACTTGCCGATCGAAACGGCCAGGACGCAACAGGGCGCGATCAAGCACATCCGGACGATTGGTGGCAGCAAGCAAGATCACGCCAGCATTGGCTTCAAAGCCGTCCATTTCAACCAGGAGTTGGTTCAGCGTTTGTTCGCGTTCGTCGTTAACCGCGCCGACATGCACACCGCGCTGGCGCCCAATGGCGTCCAATTCATCAATGAAAATGATGCATGGCGCTTTGGCCTTGGCCTGCTGAAATAAATCACGGACGCGGGAAGCCCCGACTCCGACAAACATTTCCACAAAATCACTGCCGCTCAGGGAAAAAAACGGAACGTGCGCCTCACCCGCCACAGCGCGGGCTAAAAGGGTTTTGCCCGTGCCAGGCGGACCCACTAGAAGGACACCTTTGGGAATTTTTGCGCCAATGGCTTTGTAGCGATCCGGGTTCTTTAAGAATTCCACAACCTCCTGCAACTCATATTTCGCCTCTTCGCAACCAGCCACGTCGTTGAAGCTGACGCGAGTTTCTTTATCAGCAATCAGTCGGGCTTTGCTTTTGCCAAAGCTGAGAATGGATTCCCCTGCCCGGCCCATGCGGCGGCTAATCATGAACCAGATAAAGCCGAAGAACGCGATGGGCAGAATCCAAGTGAAGAGAAACTGACTCAGGAAGCTGGGACGAGCGCCGGTGAATTTGACTTTGGCCTTTTCCAATTCCTTCGTGAGATCCGGATCCTCCGTGCGGTCGGTGATAAACACAAATGGCTTCAAGGCATCACCGGCAGCCGGAGCTGAATTTGTGCTGCTCGCATCGAGCGGGGGCAAATCCTTGCGCGGTTGAACTTGTCCTTCAATAACGTCTTCTTTGATGAGGCAAGTGCTGACTTCACCGCGATAAACGCGGTTCTTAAATTCGCTGTAAGGAATCTTGTGGACAGCCATTTGGCCGACGCTTTGCCAAATCCAGAGCATGAGAATGACCATGACAAAGTACCAGATTGGAAAATTCCAAACCGGGGGACGTTTGGTCATTCGCTTTAAGAATGATTCGCGACGTTTTTTCATTCATGAGCGGCGACTGCGCCGGCCCGCTGCCTTAGCTTACGCTGCACGGCTGCCTTTGTCAGCCTGCATTGTGCCACCCTGGCCTACTGCGTTTGCCCCGTAGCCCGCGAGCGCAGCTTCCTGGACACGCTGCAGAACCACGTCCGCTATGTGGGGCTCGTTACCTATACTGGCAGAGTACCAAACGCGTTTGCCAAATTTTTCGGTGGGGTTTCTCCAAGTGGGCTGGCCTGCCTGCAAGCGCTCTTTGACCAGTCGCTGGGGTTCGCCGAGCATGACCGGGATGTCCTCATAGGAATGCAACCCATCGCTGATGAAAAATGGGACCATGACGATGTTTTTGGCTGGCGTGCGTTTGTAGCAATCCGCAATCCGGGGATCTTCTTCCATAAAAGCGGCTTGCACATCGGCGTATAGGTTTTTGGCGCGGATAAGTTCCACCTGGCGCTCGATGGCCTTGCGGGAATTTTCGTTGTTGCCCGTGCCATGGCCCGCGATGAACAAGGCGATTTCACTGGGCTTCGGCGCGCGAGGGAATGGATGTTTTGAGATCACATCGGCAGCCCGAGCGAGCAGCACATCGGTCATGCTTTCGTGGGTGCCAATTGGAGCACAGTAAAAGAGGGCCTTTCCATTGCGCTGGAGGACGCGCGGAAACGGCCCAACCTGGCCAGGCTTTAAAAACCCAAATTCTCTCGGGATGACTTCCTCAGTGAAATAGCCTTCGCTGATAAAGAGCGGCACAATGAAAGCGCGAGGCGCGAATACGGCACGCAGAGCTGCAGAAAAGCCCGGCTCAATCTTCCAAAAGCACTCGACGACTTGCGCAAAAATCCGACGCCGACGCAATTCATCGGCATGTTGGTAGGTGGGAGCGGCGGATTCGGCGTTGAGGGTCGAACCATGCCCGACCAGCACCAGGGCTGCGTCTGACCAGCTTAAGTCCATGTCGCTTTAGTGTAGCCGCAATTGAATGAAATCTGCAACTTTTCGGGTTACAAATTTTCGAACGTTGTATTTAGGGATTGAATACGGACAAACCGGCGGCGGTCTTGATTTCATTCAGCTATGCGTATGCACTCCTTCAGATTACGTCTATTTCTCGCGGCTATTTCGGTCCTGGCCAGCTTTTCGTGTGACGGCCAGGCGGATGCTGCAGAACTGACGTTGGGACGGGAGAAAAATTGGCTTCTCATTAATGGCCCACAAATTCCTGGCGGCGCGATCCGAATAAACTATCTGGAAGCGTATTGCCGGCCAAATTCGACGGAGGCCGATTGGGTGAAACATACTGTCATCCACCACACAAACGAACTCATCTCGCTC
>DASWRJ010000050.1:0-3244 GCA_036403255.1 Verrucomicrobiia bacterium | reverse complement strand
AATCCGCACTGGCCGTCAGAACACTGGAATCGCCTACCGTGGTGTTTCGGCTTTGGAAAAGTTTTGGATCTTTCAATGCATCAACCTTGGTCTTAAGCGTATTAAGCTGGGTCAAGATCGAGCTATAAGCGCTGTTCTTCTGCGCTAGAGTCCCTTGCTCACTGCGCAAGCGATTTTCAGGAGCACGCTCCACATTGGCCAATTGGGAGATGAGCGACTGCCAGTCAAACCCTGATGCCAGACCTGATATACCTAAATTCATGTGCTTTAACCACTTACACTCTATTTACTTCACCGTTTTTCGCATTTTCCCCTAAAAATGAAACCGGGCGAAACTTGCGCTTCGCCCGGTTTGTGAAACAACTTCCGTGCCGTTTTTACCGGCCGCGCGGGTTATTGGAGCAACCGCAGCGCCGAGTTCGGCAATGCATTCGCTTGGGCCAACATCGCCGTGCCTGATTGGACGAGGATGTTGTAGCGCGCATATTGCGTGCTCTCTTCAGCGACATCGACGTCCTTGATGCGGCTATTCGCTGCATTCAGGTTGTCTTTCAATACGCCGAGCTGATCGCTGGTGTAATTGAGCCGCGAGACATTCGCTCCGACTGTCGCACGATCTGTAGCCAACTGAGTAATGGCGCTCTTGATTTTGGTCAAAGCGCTGGCAGCGTGTGCACTGGTATCAACAGCCGCGCCGGTCGCATTGGTGTAAGCCGAACCGCCCAGATTTACTCCGGACATCGAGAACGTATTGCCATCGCTATCAATGACCACGTTCAACGCGCTGGAGCTGAATAGGCTCACGCCGTTGAAATCCTTGCCAGCAGCCGTCGTGATGTATGCTGCCAGGGTCGTGAACTCAGAGTTATAGAGCGAGCGATCCGTGTCGGTCTTCGTCACGTCCTGCGAGAGGATGGACAATTCACTCATGCGGTCCAGGGCTTTGCCGATTTTCTGCAGAAAGCCGTCCTGGGTCTGGCTGAAGGAAATCGCGTTGCCAACGTTGTTATTCGCCGCGGTGGTGCGGTTGATTTGAGCGTCAAAACGCAATGAAACGGCCAGGCCGGCGGCATCATCTTCTGGTGAAGTTATCTTCGAACCTGAAGACAGGCGCGCCAGGGACTTGGCCAACATGGCCGAAGACTCGGACAACAGGCGGGAACTGGTCTGTGCTGATATATTTGTATTAATTACCATATGCTCTTTCCGTGAGGTAACTCCAATATTTGTTAAGAGTTACACTGTGTGCGCCATCCTTTTCGCGTGTGAATATTTAATAGGGGAATTCACAATCTCCCCGTTGGCCCTTGCAGGCTGCCAACCGCCTTAATCAGGTAATCGGCGGGAGGCGGCAGTAGTTCACAAACGTTTCAAAAAAAGTTTGCTGTCCTGTCTGCCTCATTTCAGGACGAGCCTTATGAATACTAAGTTTCCAATGGTTTTGCCGTAGTCGGGCCGCCACAACATCCGGCCGGCTGCAAGTAACAGCAGAGAGGAACGGCACAGAGAGCACCGAGAATCGGGGCAACGACATAAAGCCAAAAATGCTCGAGATGACCTGAAACAAGCGCTGGCCCGAAAGACCGGGCTGGATTCATGGAAGCACCACAAATGGGTCCCGCAAACATCGCTTCCAATCCGATAACAGCGCCGACCACTATCCCCGCCGTAATCCCTTTCTCTTTAGCGCCCGTCGAGACGCACAAAATCACAAACATGAGAATGGCCGTAAGAAAAAATTCAAACACAAAAGATTGAGGCTCGGTGCCGCGCGGCATGGTCGCGCCCAAAGTTGGATTGTACGGGAACAAAAATCGCAGCACGACACTGGCCAGAATAGCCCCTCCGCATTGGCTCAGGACGTAAGGAAGTATTTCGCGGCGCGGAAATCGCCCGGCAGCCCAGAAACCAAGCGTAACCGCCGGATTGAAGTGCGCCCCGGAAATGTCCCCGACCGCATAAATCATGGCCAGGATGACGAGCCCAAACGTCAACGCTATTCCTGCGTGGGTAATCGCTCCGCCCGAGACCTGATTTACCACAATGGCGCCAGCACCGGCAAACACCAGGCAAAACGTGCCAAACACTTCTGCTCCGCATTTGCGTGTGATATCATTCGTTGTCATCACGAAACTGATTTATGGGCTGCCTTCAGCGCGTCTCGCCGGCCATCCGCGTAAGCCTGAAACACTTTTTTGATTTCATCACGGACACTCCTGAAAACGTGCAGCTTCTCCTCCTCCGTTCCTTCCGCTTTTGCTGGATCAAAAAAAGGCCAATGATGTTTGTTTCCCTGACCGGGAAATATCGGGCATGCCTGATCCGCATTCCCGCACACCGTAATCACCGTTTCGACCGTTTGGTTAAGAAACTCATTAAGATGTTTCGAGCGATGCGAAGTGATATCGATTCCAATCTCCTGCATCACTCGCACAGCGAGCGGATGCACATACCCGGCCGGTTTTGATCCCGCGCTCTGCACATCCAAAAAGTCACCCGCAACCTGGCGTAGAATGCCTTCCGCCAGATGGCTGCGGCAGGAATTCCCAGTGCATAGGATGAGCACAATAGGCTTTTGCATGCTGGGGATATTGAAATGCGAGCTTGCTGGCCACGTCGAGCTAATAGATTGCGCAGGCGGGCAGGGGGTAATCGAACCTGTATCGTTTCACAACCATTTCCGATCGATTTCGAGAGTTTTTGACCGGTCGATTTTGCAGGATAGACCGTTCGTTATTGGCCAAGGCCGAGGTCTGATGAGGGTTGAGCATTGCGGAGTGGAAACCAACTGTGCCAGGAAACCACAGGATTCGGTGGCGACAGAATTGGCTTGGCCAAAGCCTGCTGAATCCTTCCGTGGACAATGTCGCTATGACGATCATCCACTTTGGAAATCACCATAGCCAATGCCGTGCTCGGAACTTGCCGCATCCAAGGTAAACTTTGGTGATAGTCAGTGACCTTGTTGAAAATTGAGACACCCCCGCAAATACTGGAAGCCAAGAGAGCGCTTTATTCATGAAGCTGGAAAACATACCCCTACGCCGCTCCTCGCACATCAGAACGGTGCCAATTAAAGGTCGGTTGGCCGCTCGGGCGGAGGCAGGTTTCCTAACAGATTTTTGGCGGGATCAAATTCTACATTTCGGGAGTTTACCTCCGTGTTGAGGTAATACGTAAAATGCATAAAGTCCCCGTAAATTTTTCCATATATTGCGCTCTTAACATTACCTTAGTCGTCGAG
>DASWRJ010000049.1:0-4553 GCA_036403255.1 Verrucomicrobiia bacterium | reverse complement strand
TGGCCTGCGCACTTTACCCGCCACGCTCGGGAATTTCATTGTTGGCCTTTTTCTTCCCCTGCTTCTTTTCGCGGAAGTGGCATGGATGAGCACGCGAGCTGGCAAAACCGCCTAGCGCGCCACGAAACGCAAATTTGGTGTTTCGGCTAAAATTTAAAATTGACTCAGGCGTGTGATTTTAGCTTACGATTGCTGACAATAATAATCTACCATTACGGAAAGTCGCATAAAATGAAACACAATCGGGCAAGCTCTATTTGGCGGCCAAATATGGCATTATTGATTGCGATGAAAAAACCAATAATAATGTTTGGATTGCTTCTGCTCCTAACCTCTTGCGAACACTTCACCGGCGCATCCATGGGTCGTATCAGCACGGGAATGAGCAAGCCCGACGTGATTCGTCAATTGGGTGAACCAAAGAGCGTCGGAGGGGGAGGTCGCGTTGAAGTTCTTCACTATGTGGAAGACAAGGGATGGTGGCAATCCGATTACTACTTTGTGCGCCTTCTTGAGGGCAAGGTGGAATCATATGGGCCAGAGAGCAAGGATCATCCTGTTTCCGACAGCAGCCCGCCACTGCATTAAATCAGTATGCGCCGCCAATTCTGCCCTAAGCGTCTGGACATCGATCTGAACTTTGTTTACCGGCACTTGACGTTCTCCAAAGGAGTGAGAGCCTAACCGTACTAAGAGCAAAATGCGCCAAGTCGTCCACTAAACGCGCACTACTCGCGCAACGCTATGAAAAGCCAACGCAACAAAGAATGGCTCTGGCCTCCGCCCGACCAGTGGATTACGGTCTGGGGCACGATCATCACCGCCGTTGGCGCGATTTTGACGAGTCAGCTTTTTCGATTCTTCTCACGGTTGTCGGGATTGCCTTGGATTTATTGCTACGCCGTTGCCCTGATCACCGCCCTGGTCGGCGCGGCTCTGCTTTTCTATGCCAAGCTCCCGCTCTACCGTCAGCGCGAGTTCTTCACCTTCGGTTGCCGCACATTACCGGAAAGCAGGCGTCCTTATTATCGATGCGGCTACTTTTGTGTCATATTCAGCGCCGCGTTGTTTTGTTGCCTGTTCTTGTCGAGACCATGACTACCGTCCGCATGAACGGGCCAAACAGCGAAACGATCAATATTTTGCTGGCTGTCTGTTCCATCACATCCTTCTGATCGCCGCGAGCAAACGCCAACCCCCAAAAGTTGCTCAAAAAAATTTTCTTGCACAGAAATGTTTTGGCGCTATTATTTAACCAGATGGTTAAATATAAGGCCAAACTTTTGGATCGCACGTTCGCGGCCCTCGCTGACCCCACGCGCCGGCGCATCCTCGAACATCTCGCCGGCGGCGACCATTGCGTGACCGACCTGGCGCGGCCGTATCGAATGTCCCTGCCTGCCGTTTCCAAGCATCTGCGTGTTCTCGAAAAGGCCGGACTGGTTCGGCGCAAGCGCGACGGGCGGGTGCATCGATTGAAACTGGAGGCCAGGCCCATGCAACAGGCGCTGGCGTGGATCGAGGAATACCGGAAGTTCTGGGAAGCGAGTTTTGACCGTCTGGACGAGTATCTGAAACAACTACAAACCAACGATAAAAAATGAGCACCACAGCAACCATGAATGACAAAAACATCAAACTGCAAATCACCCGCCTTTTCAACGCGCCGCGCGAGCTGGTCTTTAAGGCGTGGACGGACGCGAACCAATTCCAGCAGTGGTTCGGCGCGGCGGCGTGCGACGGATCATCGCTGCAATCAACAAAGCTGGACGCGCGTGTCGGGGGCAAGTATCGCCTCCAGGTTCGGCGCGCTGACGGCGAATTTTGGACCACCGTCGGTGTTTATCGTGAAGTGAAACCACCCGAGCGTCTTGTGTTCACCTGGCAATTTGAAAAGGACGGCAGTGGCGATGAATTCGGTGAAGTTGAGCCGCCCGAAATGCTTGTGACGGTGGAGTTCAAGGCGCGCGGAAAACAGACGGAATTGGTTTTAACGCATGAGAAATTTGCTTCCGACGAAAGCCGCGACCGCCACAACGAGGGCTGGGCTCGCTGTCTCGATCACCTGGCCACTTTCTTGCCTAAGGGCTTGAACTGATAACGGCATTGCGGGCGCGGTAGCACCAGAGCCGGGGTTTGAGGACGGCGTGAGTCCCCACACGCCAAAGCGAGTGGCTGAACTGCGTGAGCGGTTCAGCCGCCATTTTTTGGGATTGGCTCGATCCTCTTTCGCGCTACCCTGCGCCACCCAGCCAATCAACTCTTTGGAATCACCACCGTAATAGTTTTACTGGTCGGGTTCTTGCAAACTCCTTTGGTCCGACAAGCCATATAACTAAATGTGATCGGAACGGAATCTGCGCGATTCGGTGAAAGCTTCAGCGGCAGGCGCAGCGTCACAGGTCCATCCGGATAAACCGGAAGCCTCTCTCCTGAACTCTCCACCAAATTGTGCGGTTCGACATCGGCGAAAAGTGGACCGGCCGCTCGAACCCCTTCGACTGATGACATTTTGAAAGAAGTAGGCCGCCCTATTCCACCCATGCCATTCTCAGGCAATTCCTTGCTGTAAAGATGGAAGTCCGCTCGCTCGGGTGTGAATGTGGCCCGGAGAAGTGGTTTCCCTTGCGCATCACTTTCCAATGCCACCCGCACCGTCACAAAATTTGTCGTAAATTCCGCGAGCTGCGCCCGCTCAGTGAATACGGCGTCTTTGGGATAAGTTTTCGATGGGCCGCAACCCACCAAAATCGCACATAAAAGAAAGCTGAGCGCCGCAACCGCCGCTTGGCCAGATTTTCGCCGGGACTGCATGGGCAGAAAATATTCCGAATCCTCAGTTATCACAATATCTTTGCCTTGAACGGAACGAAAGGCGTTGCTGCTACCTGAGTACTCGGGTTGACCCAATGCGGTCGTCACCTTCGCGGGCGCCAGCCCACACAAGCTAAGCCCCGGAGGGGCGAAATAGCTATAGCCCAGGGCAAAGGCGAGCCTGCGAGCCGCCGCCCTGGGTAAACCCGCCAAAAACATCTGCCTCACTTTTCGAGCGGAGCGAGGCGAGCTTGCGAGCATCCTTCCCATTTGTATAACCGAGCTTCGCGGGCGCCAGCCCGCACAAGCCAAGCCCCGGAGGGGCGAAATAGCTACAGCCCAGGGCAAAGGCGAGCCTGCGAGCCGCCGCCCTGGCTTAAACCCGCCAAAAGCATTTCTCTCACTTTCGAGCAAAGCGAGGCGAGCTTGCGAGCATACTTCCTTCGTGACACTAGCGCCCAGCTCTACACCAACCTAATCTCGTGTGAACTGCGGCAAGCAAGTTGCACTATTGCAGGCAAACAGATTGCTGGTATTCTGCACTAATGCCTGGCGAACGATGAGCTCGAATTTGGAGCATTTAATCATAATCTTTTCGTATCTGCTATGGGGTGCAACATTGGAAATTGGAGTAGGCACGGGAGTGCCAAAAGTTGCGTTGCCAATTATTCGTTAAAAAATGCTATGCCACCAGACACCAAGCGCTATTTGAGAACCGTGGCGAACTCTTTGGGCTTGATGTTTCTTTGTCTTGTCATTGCCTATACTCTGTTGGCTGGAATCAAGCCGCACATAATCATCTTGGCCTTTGCAGGCTGTGGAGAGGTGCTTTTATTACACTTATCCATAAAGGACTAAGTAATAAGAACGGGAGGAAAGGTGCTAAGCTACCACGACAATCCTAAAAAATACATGCTTAACCTTTGGATCTTGGTATGCATAATTGTGGGCACATTAATCTCCAGCGTTTTCATACACCTAAAGGTCTGCGCAGGATAAAAGGTTTCGATGCCCAATTCGGAAGGATAATTCCGGGTCAATGGTCAAGAAGAGATTCGACTCTCTGGCGAGTTGCCTACGACGCATTTCGATTTTATAAAACAATTATTCTGATGCGGGTCAGTTAAAAAGATGCGTAAAGATGCGGGTCAGTTAATGATATTGCACACAAGTTCATCTTGACCACTTTTGGTCATGACTTTTTTGGAGTACAAAAGCACTGCGAGATCACATCGGGCACCCATTTAAGAGCCCGACCATCCCTTCCTTGAAAACGTGTCCTCTCCCAGTGCCAGCCGATTTCCAGCGGGTGTGCCTCTTCAGTCCTGAAAACTGAACCACTGAACACTTGAAACTTTTTCTTACATTTTATGGGGGTTACCCCATAAACGTCCCACCCCCTCTGCCACACTTCTCTGAAAAAGATGAAAACTGCGCCGCTCCATCCCTCCCAACGTCGCCGTTTGCCACTGCTCATCCACGCGTTCTCCCGCTCCATTCATTCCCAGCTCCCTTCGCCATTCAATTCGTTTCCCTGGCCCTCAGAAGTTGGGTTCATTTACATCTACCATTCGCGTCGCCAAAACCGGAAAACCCGAAGAAAATTCATTGCGGAAAACCACGAGCCTTGCCGCTCAACTACTTGCAACGCCTGTTCCGAAAAGTTCCGGAAAATTTTCCGGTTTTCGCGAACCCGAACCATCGCAAAGCAACCCCTTTTCAGGGTTCATGCACCCAGC
>DASWRJ010000048.1:0-3705 GCA_036403255.1 Verrucomicrobiia bacterium | reverse complement strand
GCTGCTCTGCTGGTAAGTGTTCGAGAGCATGATCAACTTGTGCAATTTCTTAATGGACCATCCTTCGTCCATGAACCGAGTCGCAAGATAATCCAGCAACTCTGGATGACTTGGGGGGGTAGACATGGTTCCAAAATCATCGGGGGTACTTACAAAGCCTTCTCCGAAATGGTGCAGCCAAATGCGATTCACAATCACGCGGGCGGTCAGAGGATTATCGCGGCTGGCGATGGCATTGGCCAATTCAATTCGCCCGCTTCCCGCTCTAAATGGGACTCGATTGGATGGTGAGAGCACTTCCAGAAAACGCCTGGGGGCAATCTCGCCTTTATTCTCAGCTTCACCGCGGATGAATACATGTGAATCCTGAGGCTTTGGCGCGTCATACAAGGCCATGGCGCGGATGGGGGCGCCTGCATTTTGCATATCGAGCACATCCAGTTTGGCCATCAGTTCAGCGCGCTGTTTTTGGAGTTCCTTGCGGTTCGCCCCTTTGCCTGGTTTGCCGGAAATTGCCTGCAGCTCCTTTTCCATGGCCGTATGCTGCTTCAAGTAATCCCAGTAATTGGTTTGGTCGTGCGGGATGCCGATGATCGGCTTCTCCCTCGGCTCAGTCGAGCTGGCGAATATTCCGTGCAGCGAATAATAATCCCTGGTGGGGATGGGATCAAATTTATGGTCGTGACACCGCGCGCACGAGACGGTTAAACCCAGAAAACCTTTCGTTACCACGTCAATGCGGTCGTTGATAATGTCATTTACGTTTCCCTTGTAGCGATCGCCCAAGGTCAAAAATCCAAGCGCGGCCAAAGCTGATTTATCCTGGCCGGTCGGCAGGCGGTCCGCGGCAATCTGCTCGAGGATAAATCGGTTGAAGGGCTTATCGTCATTGAACGCGCGAATCACATAATCGCGATAGGTCCAGGCAAATGGATAAACCGGCGTATCTTTCTTGCGATCGATCTCCCCCTTTGTGTCTGAATACCGCGCCGTATCCAGCCAAAATCGGCCCCAGCGTTCCCCATAGCGCGGTGATGCGATTAAGCGATCAATCACTTTTTCAAAAGCTTGCCCCGAATCATCCGCCAAAAAATCGTTAATCTCCTGTGGTGTTGGAGGCAATCCAATCAAATCGAAAGTTGCGCGGCGCAACAGGGCTCTTTTATCCGCGGCACCCGAGGGTTTCATGCCGTTTTGCTCCAACTTCTCCAGAATAAAGGCGTCCACCGGGGTGGCGATCCAGGACTTCTGCTTCACATCAGGAACAGGTGAGTTTTTGATCGGTTGATACGCCCAATGATTCTTGCCTTCGGCCCAGTCTTTGGCCAACTCTGCCGCTTTGCTCGTGCGCGGATCCGGCGCGCCCATTTTCACCCACGCTTCCAAATCCGCAATTTGCGATGGCGATAGTTTTTCACCCTTGGGAGGCATCTGCAGATCCTCATCCAAATATCGGACAGCCTTAATCAAAAGGCTTTTCTCCGGGTCCCCAGGGATGAGCGCGGCGCCAGTCTTGCCGCCTTTTAGCAAAGCCTCGCGGCTGTCCAGCAACAAGTCTCCTTTTGCTTTCTTGCTCTCGGTGCTGTGACACTTGTAACAATTGTTCACGAAGATTGGCCGGATTTTATTTTCGAAAAAATCAGTTTGAGCTTTGCTCAATTGCACAGTTTCCGCTGCAGGCCCATTTATAGCGGTGCCGGCCGAGAGCAGCACTGAGAGGCAAAGCCAAATAGAATTTTTAGGCCTCATCTTAAGCTATAACGCCTTTCACCACTTGCCCCTTAACGTCTGTGAGGCGGAAGTCGCGTCCATTATAGCGATAGGTCAACTTTTCGTGATTGAACCCGAGCAATTGGAGAATCGTGGCGTGCAGATCGTGGACATGAACACGGTTCTCAACCGCCGCGCTGCCAAACTCATCAGTGGCGCCATAAACCGTACCGCCCTTTACTCCGCCGCCGGCGAGCCAGACGCTGAAACCGCGATTATTATGATCGCGACCTGGATTGGCATTTCCGTTTTTGTCACGGGTTGGCTTGCGGCCAAACTCGCCGCCCCAAATTACGAGTGTGCTGTCGAGCAAACCGCGCTGTTTTAAATCCTGCAGAAAAGCAGCGGCGGGTTTATCGATCTCGCGAGCACTTTTCACAAGGCGATCTTCCAAATCATTATGATGGTCCCAACCGCCAGCCCAAACCTGCACTACGCGCACGCCACGTTCGAGCAAACGCCGGGCGATCAGCATCTGATGGCCTTGATTGGAATTGCCGTACAGGTCACGCACGGATTGCGGTTCTTTGCTGATATCAAACGCGTCCGTGGCTTCCATTTGCATTTTGTAGGCCATCTCAAAGGCCTCGATTCGGGCTTCGAGTTGCTCGTCTTTTTGCAAATTCTGGCTGTGCAGCGCGTTGAGCTTGTGGACAAGGTCCAACTGGTGGCGCTGCTCGGATTGGGTCAATAATTGGTTGCGAATATTTTCGATCATCTGCTCCACATTGGGCGTTTTGGTGTTGATGCTGGTGCCCTGGTAGATTCCGGGGAGAAAGGAAGCCTGCCAATTTTGCGTTCCACCCGGAGGAACATTCCCGGGACGCAGCGAGATAAAGCCGGGCATGTTTTGATTTTCCGTTCCCAAGCCGTACAGAATCCACGAGCCCATGCTTGGTTTGGGCAGGCGCAGCGAGCCGGTATTCATCATTACGGTTGCAACTTCATGCGAAGGAATGTCGGTGTGCATTGAGCGGATGATGGCCATGTCATCAACATGCTGAGCCAGGTTTTCAAAAACCTCGCTGACCTCGATGCCTGATTTTCCGTGGCGCTGAAATTTGAAGGGCGACGGCATGGCCACACCGTTCACGCCGGGCAGCGTCTGTCCCGCATAGCGAGCGAGGCCCGGCTTTGGGTCCCAAGTGTCCACCTGGGACGGTGCGCCTTGAGCGAAAATATGGACTACTCGCTTGGCCTTGGCCGGGAAATGTGGCGCTTTTGGGCTGAGGGGCGATAAGTCGATTGCCTCCGCCGTGGCTGGTGCAGCCAGGACTCGCTCGCCCAGGAGCGTAGCCAAGCCTAAAACGCCAAACCCCATTCCAAACCGCTCCAGGAACTGGCGGCGAGTCACAAAGAAATCCTGAGGTTTCGGAGTGTGATCCCGTAGATATTTTGTCAAATCACTCATACTTCAACCTATTGTGCGTGATTAGACGCTGAGTATGGCACAAAGGTATCAAACCGATGGCAAAATACAGCCACTCTTACGCAATACACGTAAAGCGTGCTCTGGGCTTGTCATTCATATTTCTCGGATGAATTTGCGTAATCAAGCGGAGCGGAGTTCGGGCCCAATGCAAATGACAATCTCGGCTCGGGCGCTGATTGTATTGGCTGCCTGGTTTGGGCTTGTTGCGACTTTCTTCTATTCGTTTGTGCGACATTTGAGTTGACCTGGGAAGCTGCGGAGGCAATCCAATGCGCACCATTGGGCAGGCTTCCGTTTGAATGGATGACTTTTTGGCTTTAAGGCTGTTTAACGGATTCAAAAACAGCTTTGTGCAATCTTGGTTGGCTTTGGTTCGGCTCGTTGAAGGGAGTGGTTTTCAGGTAATCAGATTCAAAGTTTATCACTTGTTACAACCCTAATGCTCGACTAATTACTGCCCCTGCCGAACCGAGCCTTGGGCGCCTCACTTGGAAGCTAAAGCC
>DASWRJ010000047.1:0-4505 GCA_036403255.1 Verrucomicrobiia bacterium | reverse complement strand
GAGTTGCTGAAGGCCATTCGCGAGGTTTACCAGAACCATTACTATTACACGAGCGCAGCGGGGACTCCCTGCGGACAATTTACGGCGCCGCTCCTGCGAAAAAGCGGGGCTTACGAGCCGCCGCGGCTGACCTCCCGGGAGACGGAGACGCTGCAACTAATCGCCGAGGGCTATGGCAACAAGCAGATTGCCGCCATCCTGGGCATTAGCATCAAAACAGTGGAAAAACACCGCCAACAACTGATGGAAAAGCTAAATCTGCACGACATAGCTGGCTTAACGCGCTATGCTATAGCGAAGGGGATGGTGGAAGCAAATAGCGCCCTGCCCGCCATGGCTTGACGCAGCGCGCGTAAAAACTCTACGAACGAAATTTTATGGAGACAAAGCAATCGCCCCTTCGGGTGCTGTTGGTCGAAGACAGTGAAGACGACGCCATTTTCCTCACTCGCACCTTGCGCCGCGCTGGATTTGAAGTCGCGCATGAACGAGTCCAGAGCGAGGGCGAAATGGCCGAGGCACTGGAGAAAAGTTCGTGGGATTTGATCATCGCCGATTATATCATCCCCGGTTTCGGCGGGCTGCAGGCGCTTGACCTCGTCAAGCGCAAGAACATGGACGTGCCGTTTATCCTGGTCTCCGGGTATATCGGCGAAGACCTGGCCGTGGCCGCCATGAAAGCGGGCGCGCACGATTATTTGATGAAAGATAAGCTGGTGCGCCTCGCTCCAGCCGTGCAGAGGGAATTGGCGGAAGCGGAAGTGCGCCGCGCGCGCCGCAAAGCAGAAGAGCAATTGGCGACCAAAGCCATTGAATTGGAAAAGAACCTGGAGCAATTGCGCAAGACCGAGGAGGAACTCAGACAGAAGAACGAATATTTGCGCAAGGCGCGCGAGGAACTCGAGATGCGCGTGCAAGAGAGGACATTCGATCTGCAGCGGACCTTAAAGGAGTTGCAGCGGCAGATGAAGGAAAGGCAACGGCTTGAAAATGAATTGCTCGAGATTACCGAGAAGGAGCGACGGCGAATAGGCCTCGACTTGCATGATGATCTCGGGCAGCGGCTCCACGGCATTGCCCTCATGCTGGAAGCCTTGCACATCAAAATGCAGCAGAAGCAATCCGAACTGGCCGAAGATGTTTCCAAGGTGAAGGACCGACTTTCCAAAGCTATCAACTACGCGCATGATCTCGCGCACGATATGGCCGCGCTGGAACATCGCGCCGAGGACCTGGGCTTGTCGCTCAAGCGGCTGGCCACGCATATCCAGGAAACATTCGCCATCAACTGCGAATTGCACCTGAGCAAGGATTTACAATGCATTCCCGTGCCGAAGAAGAATCATCTATACAAAATAGCTCAGGAAGCCGCGACGAATGCGATCAAGCACGCGCAAGCACAAACCATTCGCTTTCATGTGACCGTTCAGGGTGGTGAGATGGTCATGAAAATACAAAATGACGGCAAACCCTTCCCAAGGAACATCGCTGTGCAGGATCGGATGGGGCTTCGGATTATGAATTACCGCGCCAATGTGATTGGGGGCAAGCTCACCATCCGCGCTGATCGCCAGGGTTGGACGGTTTTGTCATGCTCGATGCCCCTGGAAGAGAGTTCGGGAAAGGTAAATGCACCGATTCCGGAAATACATCTGGTGGAAAACGATCCCGAGATGCACTTGGGAGAAGCGGGCTTGGGGGAACGGACGGCCATGATGCTGGATGTGCAGAATGGCCGGATGGGCGAGCAGTCAAACGGGACCCGCACGCAAATTTAAGTTTGGCCGGCGCCCGCCCGTTTCCGGCTGACGCGGCGCGCGAACCTCGAGATCTCAATCACACGCCGCTTGTGAAAACCTTTGGCGATAATTTCCTGTGAGTCACGGACTTCCAGCGAAAACCAAACCTCTGGCGCCTCGCTGCGCACGACACGAGCCAGGCAGGTCACAGTTTCTCCCAGAGGTGAAGGAGCAAAATGTTGCAGCTCGATTTCGGTGCCCACGCTCGTTTCACCAGGACTCAGAAAGGGCGCAAGTGCCAGGCGGGCGGTGCGCTCCAGGATGCCGACGAGCTTTGGGGTGGAAAGCACGGCGGGCATTTCGGCATCGGCAAAGTCAATCGCGTGCTCGGAGGCGACTGTAAATCGCTCAGTAGCGGTCGTGTCGGTGGGCGGAGTTCGTTTCACTGCTTGAATGGATATCATATCCGGCTTGGGTTGCATCCCATTTTCTGGTCAATAGGACTGCCCGTTCTGGCATTTTTCCGACTTTCGATTTGGGTTTGCGCCCGGTTTGCACCAAGTTTGCACCCTGACCCCCTGAAAATGTACAATAAAATCAGGGGTCCTTGCGGGGTTTGCACCTCTTGCACCCTTTTGGAGTGTATATACCTATCCCCAGCTTCACTTGTGTATGGCTCACAACGGCTGAATAAGGCTAAACAAGCCTGGGAAAGGCTGAGATTGGATCAGAAGTCAGAATATTATAATATATCGATTCGGACATCAGAAAGATGGTTTTGGAATTCACAACCTGGTGGACTGGCTGTAAGTTCCGGCCAATGAATATGGCTCAAAAGATCATCATTAAACCAGCCAAAGCCGCTCCGGCGGTTGGACCTTATAATCATGCCGTCCGTGCAGGTGACTTGCTCTTTTGTGCGGGACAAATTCCCCTCGACCCCGCGACTGGAAATTTGGTGCTTGGAGATATAAAGGCCCAAACAGAACGAGTGCTCGATAATATCAAGATCATACTTGAGGACCAGAAACTTGGGTTTGAAAACGTAATCAAATCCACGGTTTTCATGACGAACTTGGGCGATTTTCCGGCGATGAACGACGTCTATTCCAGGTATTTCAAGAATGACTTCCCGGCCCGATCCACAGTGCAGGTAGCCGCCTTACCCAAAGGGGCACAAGTCGAGATCGAGGTAGTCGCGCATTACTAAGCAAAGTTTGCCTCGGGCACATTCCGCAACCCGCAGCGGTTATTTTACGGAAAACTCCTCTACAATCTGCCCTTTGCCATCCCCGCGCCACGCCTTTTGCAGCCTCCAGGATGAGTCCTTTGATTCACGCACAACCACGTAATAAAGTTTGGTTTGCTCCTTGTTGACTTGGCCATAAAAGCAACGCGTGGCTGGCAATGCGTCAGATTCAGCGGCTCGCAACAACTCGTTAGCCTCCAATCCCAGAGTAAAACGATTTTCTCCTGCAGGTTTTTTCGCGTCTTTCCGGGCAAAGCCAGGCAGTTTGTCTTTTTCAAATAGGCCATGCAAATATTCACCGGCGGCAAGCGTAAGCGCCCCGCCAGGTTTTTTCTTCAGGAACGCCATCGCGCGATCGGAAATGTTCTTGCCGGGGCGAGTGCCGGCCAGCCCAAGGGTTTGCTGGAGTTTATAGGCTCCAACGGCTTCGGGTTTGAATGCCGCTGTTTTCTGAAAGCTGAGCCATAATTGATCCAGCGAACTCCCAGTGTTCTGGCGAAAAAAGCTCTCGCTAAAAGTGCCGCGAGCGAGCGCTTGATTCAGTTGCCGCACGATGGCTGGCCCGAACGTCGCGTCCAGAAAGAGCAAAAATGCGACGGTGCAGCGATAGCCCGAAGTATAATGTGGATACTCAGCCCCGCATTCCGGGCACCACCAATCATTGGTTTCCCCGATTTTGTAACAGGCATAATCCGCAAGCCCTTCCACCCAGTAAAACGGAGTTTTGGGCGCGCGATACCATTTATAATTTTGGGCGACGTGCGCAATCTCGTGGGTCAAAACATATCCAAGGCTGTTTGGATTTTGGGCCAGCCACTCAGCGCTAAGCGTGATTTTATTGCCGTGTGTGACCCCCCGATTGTCTCTCTTGAGTTTCTTTTCAAACGTAATATCAAATCGCTTCGGAAATTTGGAATCAAGAGACGCAAACAATTCCTTGATCCTGGGATAAGCCGCATTCGCAATTCGCCGCGCATCCGCAGCCAGATTCCGCATTTCTGGAGCGCGTGAAGTATCGATGGTTCCAATAAAATCGATGGGATCCGCAGCACTTACAGATCCAGCCTGGAGAAGGAAGAGAGCAGTGATGATAAGCAAAAATTTATACGGAAATGAGCCTGTCATTTGGAATTCAGACAGTTCGATATGGGATATATTCAATGTACGAGGAGCACGACAAATCCGGTCAAATTTGTCGAGGGCCGCGAACTTGATTAATCGACAAAGATTCCAGAGACGACAGCATTATCACCTGAGACATTCGAAACCTTAATTTCCACTGGCCCAACAACTGTCCATGTTACATAAACGCCTCCTGCAGTTTCGGTAATAGAGACACCCTGCCCGTCTTGCGCGGCAAGGCTTTCTATGACTTTGATATCCATGGATCGTCCAGCCCGATCATAATCAAGGATGTAAAGGGTAAGCTTGTAAGGCTGCGAATCGGGAGGTGTGAGATGAAAATCGATGGCATTCCAATCCCACCAGCAACTGGCAACGGGCGGGCCTCCGGCATG
>DASWRJ010000046.1:0-6168 GCA_036403255.1 Verrucomicrobiia bacterium | reverse complement strand
ATCCGCCGGTCAAAGTGGCTGGCTCGTATGAGTCGGTTGTAACGGCAGAACATAAAAAGAAAGCCAATATCCTCAGTGCGCAGGCGGATCAAGTCCGGACGAATGCCCAGGCGGAAGCCGAAGCTATGAAATTAAAGCGCGCGGCCGAAGGTGAACGTGCCCGAGTGGTCGCCAGTGCGGAAGCTTACGCATCACTCTTTACAAACCAAGTGCGTGCTTTTAACGCCTCGCCCACCGTTTACGCCCGGCGCGCATATTTACAATCGCTGCTGCGGGGTGGAGCGGGAACCCGCAAAATCGTTATGGCGGCCACAAACATCTCACAAACTTATCAGCTCAACCTTGAAGAGAAATTTCGGCCGGATGTTTTGGATATTCCGCTGCCAGCAACTCCCAAGTCCAAATGACCCGGCCCCGCTAATTTGATATGAAGAAGAACCTCACAACCTTAATGATCGGCGGCCTTCTCCTGCTGATATTTGTCTTGCTCCTGTTTTTGTTTCAGGTGCGCAAAACGGAAGTAGCTGTCGTGACTACGTTTGGCCGGCCCGGGAGGACGATTACTGAACCAGGCGCCTATGTAAAATGGCCATGGCCAATCCAGAGCGTGCATAAATTCGACAATCGCATTCATAATTTCGAAGGCAAATTCGAGCAAGTTTTGACTTCGGATGGCTACAACCTTCTCGTCATGGTTTATGTCGGTTGGGTGATTAATGAGCCGACTAACTTCTTTCCACGTTTTAATGGCTCAGTCCCCAAAGCAGAGCAAAGCCTCGAAGGGCTCCTGCGGAATGCTTACAGCGGCGTGGTCGGCAAGCATCCGCTCTCCCATTTTATTTCCACAGATGAAAAGGAACTTAAATTTTTGGATATTGAGAAAGAAATGCTCGAGCGCGTGCAGTTGGATTCGAGATCGGTCACAAACGGCATTGAAGTCAAATTTGTGGGCATCAAAAAGCTCGGTCTGCCTGAAAGTGTGACGCCGGGAGTTTTCGAACGAATGCAATCGGAACGTAAAGTGGCCGAGGAAAGAATTAAATCCGAAGGCGAGACTGAAGCGGCCAATATTCGATCGAGCGCCAATTTGCAAAGTGCAAAACTTTTGGCCGATGCCGAGGCAACCGCCACCCGCACGCGCAGCCAGGGAGACGCAGAAGCTGCGAAGTATTACGCCGTTTTCGAGAAAAATCCCGAGCTGGCCAGCTTTTTATTGCAACTCACAGGGCTTGAATCATTGCTGAAGGAGAAAACCACTTTAATTCTGGACACAACCACCCCGCCGTTGCAGTTGCTTAAAGAAGCCGGCCAACTCACCCCTCTTAAACCAATGGCGGGAGACAATTCCAATTCACCTCGGACCGCGCGGAACTTTGATTCGAAATGAGCGACGAGCACGATCATCTTGAAGCCGGGCCCAGCCAGGCTTTGCTGGATGCGCCAGAGGAAGCTTCGACCCAGGCGCTGTCCGAAGCGCTCCGGAGCAGCTTTACGATCATTAAAATTATTATGGTCGTTTTGGTCGGCTTGTTTTTGCTTTCGGGATTTTTTCAGGTTGGAACACAGGAAAAAGCTGTCATCTTGCGCTTCGGCAAACCAGTGGGTGAAGACAGAGCGCTATTGGGACCCGGCCCGCATTTTGCCTGGCCTTACCCGATTGACGAAGTTGTGAAGATTCCGATTGGCCAAATTCAGAGTGTCTCTTCAACGGTTGGCTGGTATGCCTCGAGCCCGGGCCAGGAAGCAGCGAATGCCGAACCTCCCCCGCGGCCTTCACTTAATCCGGCGAACGATGGTTATATGCTGACGGGAGACGGCAACATTATTCATGTGCGCGGCACTTTGCTTTATCGCATCACAGAGCCCGCCATTCGATATATTTTTGATTTCAGCAATGCCTCGAACCTTGTGCAGAACATTTTCAATAACGCGCTGAATTACTCGGCCTGCAGTTACAACGTGGACAATGTGCTAACACGCGATGTGGCTGGTTTTCGTGAAAAAGTTCGAGCGCGGGTCGAGCAGTTGGCCAGCCAATATCAGCTTGGGATCACCATTGACCAAATCAACTTGCAGTCCATTCCGCCGAGACAATTGGCGGCCGCTTTTTCGGCAGTGCTGGAGGCCGAAGTGCGGCGCAGCACGGTGTTAAATGATGCCCGCAGTTATGCAAACCAGACTGTGAGCCGGGCGCGTGCTGAAGCTGAAGCGCTAAAAAATGCCGGAGAAAATGATCGAAATCGGCTGGTGGAATTCGTCCAGGCTGAGGCAAGACAATTCGAGGACCTACTCCCGGCTTATCAGTCAAATCCGAGCCTGTTTATCCAGCAACGCCATCTCGCGACATTGCAGAAGGTGCTGACCAACGCAGTGGACAAATATTTCGTTCCGAACCAGGCAGGTGGAAAACCGCTGGACATCAGAGTATTATTAAACCGTGAACAAAAAGCCATTAAAGCCCTTGAGCCACCTCCAAACGAGGATCACCACTGAGCAAATCCGTTTGAGCAAGTTTTTATGCAAGTGACATCGCTTTTAAGCCGGCATGAACACAATCATTCCGAACATCAGCACGATGATGACGCGGCTGGCTGCACTGGTTGCGGTGCCGACCATAGCCATACGCCAGTTCGGTTGAAACAAACGATTATTGGCATTCTCTTCGTCATTAATGCATTTCTGGTAGATTGGTTTTTCGAGCAGGGGACAATGGTGGCCAGCGCCAGCGCAATGATCGGCGCGGTGCTGCTGGGCTTGCCAATCGTAATCACGGCGGTGAAAGATTTGCTCCGCGGTGTTTTGAGCATCAATGAGCTTGTCGGCATTGCCGTTCTGGCTGCCTTTGCTTCAGGCGATTACAAAACGGCCGGGGTTGTTGCTTTTTTTATGCTGACAGGGGAGATAATCGAAACCCGGACCGCAGAAGGTGCGCGGGCTTCCATCGAGTCGCTTATTAAATTGACTCCGACTAAAGCACGGCGGATTACTCCGAAAGGCGAGGAAGAGGTCGCTGCGCGGGAGTTGGCCATAGGAGATGTCATTCGCATTCGCCCCGGGGACAATGTGCCTGCCGACGGGATTATCATATCTGGCCAGGGCTCATTCAATCAGGCCACGATTACCGGAGAATCGCTGCCGGTCGATAAGAAGCCCGAAGACGAGGTATTCGCCGGCACGCAGAATTTAACCGGTGTGTTGGAAGTGCGCGTGAATCGGGCCGGACAGGATACCACTCTAGGTAAGGTGCGCGAGTTGATTTTGGCCGCAGAGAAAACGAAGCTGCCCATCATGCGGATCATTGACCAATACATGGTTTATTACACACCCATGGTGCTCGTCCTTGCGGCATTGGTCTGGGCTTTTACCCGTGATTTGAATCGGGTGATTTCAGTTATTGTGGTTTCATGTCCTTGCGCGTTTATTCTGGCGACGCCCACCGCCATGGTCGCGGCGCTTTCGGCAGCAGCCCGACTGGGCATATTAATTAAAAATGTCAGCGATATTGAATTGGCCGCGCGCATCAACGCCTTTGTCTTTGATAAGACCGGAACCCTGACCACGGGTAAATTGGCGGTGACCCGCCTTTCGCCTGCCACAGGGACGCAACCAGCGGAGTTGCTGCGGCTGGCTGCCTCAGCGGAAAAATACTCTAACCATCCTACGGCAAAAGCGCTGGCACTCTTGGCAGCAGAAGCCGGAGTGTCCATGGCTGAGCCCAAAAATTTTACTGAAACTGCCGGTCGCGGCATCAAAGCCGAAGTGGATGGAACAACAATCTTGGTTGGCCGCGCCCAATGGCTCAAGGACAACAAAGTTGGCGAGGACTTTTTGAAGTCCGTTGATTTGAATGAGACCGAGGGATTCAGCCTAATCTTTGTTTCTGCAAACGGGAAGTTTATCGGGTGGCTCGGTTTGCAAGATGAAACTCGCGCCGAAGCCCGGGGTGCTCTAGCGGATTTAAAGCTGAATGGCGTGCGACGAGTTGCCATGGTCTCGGGCGACCGGCAGCCGGTGGCTGTGCGCGTGGCCAAAGAAATCGGCTGCGAAGAGGTGCTGGGCGATTGCCTGCCGCAAAACAAGGTTGAATTCGTGCGCCAAATCAAAAGCAAAGGCTATCGTGTAGCCGTGGTGGGTGATGGTGTGAATGACGCTCCTGCGCTGGCGGCGGGCGACATTGGCATTGCCATGGGCGCTGCTGGTAGTGAGGTCGCGATTCACAGCGCGACCATTGCCTTAATGAATAATGATCTGCGCCGCTTGCCGTTCTTAGTGAAGCTCTCGCGCAGCACGCGTTCGGTAATCAATCAGAATTTTTTGTTTGGCGTTGCTTTTATCATCGGCGGTCTGACCTTGGCTTCATTCGGCAAGATTAACCCCATTGTCGCGGCGGTCTTGCATAATGCTGGCTCGTTAATTGTGATTTTCAACAGTGCGCGGTTGGTTCGCGAAGGCGAGCACCTCGAGCCATATAACGCGGTTGCGAATGAAACCGAGGAGTCGAAGCAATCTGGCCCTGCAACGTCCACGCAACTGCAGCCTAAGCTGGCCTAAATGATTACTCGCTGCTGATTGACACAATGACTCTGACACAACTTGAAACTCAAGCTGCCCCTGCTGGCAATGGCCGATCTCAGGATGTAATCGTGGCTGTTCGTGGGCTGACGAAAATTTTCAAAGATTTCTGGGGCCGGTCAAAGGCGCGAGCGGTCGATAATGTGGATTTCGAGGTCAGACGTGGGGAAGTGTTTGGATTGCTGGGGCCGAATGGCTCGGGGAAATCCACTACCGTCAAGATGTTGCTGGGGCTTCTCAATCCTACTAAAGGCCATATCGAGGTTTTTGGGCATTCACCTCGGCACGTTCTGACCAAGTCCCGCATAGGCTATCTGCCTGAGGAATCCTATCTTTACAAATATCTGAACTCTTATGAGACGCTCGATTTTTTTGGCAATCTTTTTGGCCTCTCGGAAAAGGAGCGTCAGCAAAGATCTGAGCAATTGCTCGAAATGGTAGGGCTTACGCAAACTCGTACGCGCCCTGTTGGCGAGTTTTCCAAGGGGATGCAGCGTCGTATCGGCCTTGCACAGGCGCTCATCAATGATCCGGATCTCGTCATTTTGGATGAACCAACCGCCGGTCTCGACCCAATCGGCTGCCGCGAGGTGAAAGATTTAATTGTGGCCCTGGCGCGTCGTGGCAAAACTGTGATTCTGAGCAGCCATTTGCTTTCGGATGTTGAGGATGTTTGCGATCGGGTTGTGATTTACTACGGGGGGAAAATCCAAGCACTCGGCACGCTCAAGGAATTGCTCGCGCGGCCTGATGCTGTCCGAATTACGATGCCACCGCTGCCGCGTGAAACGATGGATCGAGTGCTGGCCATGATTCGACACGATGTAGCCGAAGATAAAGTGCGCATTGATACCCCGACGCAAAATCTCGAAAATTATTTCCTCGATGTAGTAAATCGCGCCCGCCAAAGCGCTGAAACTTCCGGCGCTACTTCCGGTAACAAAGTCGCCGCTTATTTGCGGGCGGGTGCCGAAGAGAAGCCGACCACCGAGAAGCTCCTCGAACGGCTCACGATTGCAACTCCGGCGACTGCTCCCGCACCTGAAAAGCCCATTGTTGAGACCGGTCCCAAAGTTGATCAGGCCAAGCTTGCCGCCCTGGCCCGACCAAGCGAGCCAGCACCGGAAGTTGCGAAACCAACTTCGTCGAAAGAAGCTGCACTACAACCTGCAACACCCGAAGAGTTGGCCAAAGCGAACGAGAAGCTCTCCTCGCTACTGGGCAAACCAAAGTGATTGGCGTGCGCTGAACGGCCCGTATGCAACGCCTCTTCGCCATTTCCGCATTGACCTGGAAAGCCGCTTTCCGGTTTCGTCTGTTTTGGGTCCTCACTGTATTGTTGCTCGGTTCGGTAATTGTTTTGCCGCTTTTGCTCAAAGACGATCAGACGGCGCGTGGATTCATTCAGTTGCTGCTTACTTATAACCTCAGCGTCATTACCGTGCTCCTTGGGATTTCCACGCTTTGGCTCTCCTGCGGCACACTTTCGCGCGACATCGAAGAGTGCCAGATGCAAATGGTCGCGGTAAAACCGATTGCCCGCTGGCAAATTTGGCTTGGCAAATGGTTAGGCCTTGTCGGATTGAACGCAGCGCT
>DASWRJ010000045.1:0-8881 GCA_036403255.1 Verrucomicrobiia bacterium | reverse complement strand
AGCGCGCCATATTGCAGGTGGATCGGCAGGTTGCTGCGAAAGCCATTCAGAATGCCCGCCCAGAATGCCATAATCGATCACGCTCGAGGCGGCGCTGGTGGCAGGGTTTGCGCCTGATTCAACGCGCTCAGCGGCAACTCTGCCAAAAGCTCCGGTGCGGCGGGAATGGACCCAGGCTTTGCCGCCTCCAGCAATACTTCATCAAACAATTCCAGCTCCACCGGTCGCAACGGCGCGTAGGTCATGCGATGAATCGCGCAGGGCCCGAGCGCTTTGATCGCCGCCAAATGCTGGGGTGTGCTGTAGCCCTTATGCTCCGCGAAGCCGTAACCCGGGAATTGACGATCAAACTCAACCATCACGCGATCCCGAGTGACCTTGGCCAGCACGCTGGCAGCTGCGATGGAATAGCTGCGAGCGTCACCCTTAATAAGCGGCGTGTGCGGAATGCGCAGGGATTTGACGGGCCGGCCATCCACCAGCACGTGTTGCGCGGCGGGTTGCAATCGGTCGAGGGCCAAGTTCATGGCTCGGTGAGCCGCTTGCAGAATGTTGATCTGATCGATTGTTTCCACTTCAACCCGCGCGATGGCAAATTTGATTTCGCCGTGTTCGGTGATCAGTTTGTAAAACTTCTCGCGTTCCTCCTCCAGGAGCTGCTTCGAATCATTTAATCCGCGAAATTTAGTCGGCAAGCCACTCTCCAACCAGGTGCACGGAAATTGCACCGCCGCCGCCACGACCGGCCCCGCCAATGGCCCCATGCCAGCTTCGTCCACGCCAGCCACGCATTGCAGGCCGCGTTCCCAAAGCTCGCGCTCGAAAGCCAGGCGGTTCCAGAATTTTCTCATGTCAGCAGTGATTCCAATGGGACTGTAGCGATTCTGGAGCAATTTTGAAAGGCGGTGAAGCGAAAATCAGCAATCAATTTCCAAGACGCAGTTCGTTCTGTTCAATTAGGCCAATTTTCAGATATAATTTATTGATGCTCAGGCTTGTTGGCATATGCATTTTGTTTCCAGTTTGCGCTATGTTCGCGGCCGACTCGCCTGCACCCTACAAATCCATCGGCACCAACAAAATGGCTGAGCGGCTCCAGAAAATCACGCGCGAGATGGACCCCCTGAAGAACATCTTCCTGAATCATGCGCGGGCCGAGTTGCTCAAAAAGGAAATCGAACCATTAACAAAGGCCCCGCTCAACACGGCGAGCGCGACAAAGCTCTTCAGCCTGGACATGAAATATGCGACGGAATTGCTGAATGGCGGCGAGACCGAGAAAGCAATTCAGAATTTAAAGGAGCTCGAGCAATTGCTCGTCCAGACCGGCGACAATAGCGGCAAACCCCGCTCCATGGTGCAGGCGCTGCTGGCCACGTGCTACCTGCGCCAGGGCGAACTGGACAATTGCCTGGCGCACCACAACCTCGACTCGTGCCTTGCGCCGATTCGCGGCACGGGTGTCCACACCGTGCAACGCGGTTCGCGCAACGCCATCGGGGTGCTAAATGAAATGCTCACTGCTGATGCCTCCGACCTGCGCGCGCGCTGGCTCCTCAATCTCGCTTACATGACCCTCGGTGAGTATCCGGCGAAAGTGCCGGCGGCGTTTCTCATCCCGCCAGCCGCGTTTGAATCTGATTACGACATAAAGCATTTCAATGATGTTGGGCCAGGGCTTGGACTCGATGTGGGACGCCTCGCGGGCGGTGTAGTGATGGACGATTTTGATGGTGACGGAAACCTGGACCTGCTCGTCTCTTCCGTCGGCGTGGATGATCAAATCCATTTTTTCCATAACAACGGCGATGGCACTTTTGCCGACCGCGCTCGGGAATCGGGGCTCACGGGCGAGGTCGGGGGACTCAACATTGTCTCTGCTGATTTCAATAACGACGGCAATCTCGATTTTTTGATTCTGCGCGGCGGTTGGATGGGACCGGGCGGGCATTATCCTAATTCCCTCCTCCGCAATAATGGCAATGGCACATTTGATGATGTTACCGAAGAAGCTGGCCTTCTCAGCTATCATCCGACCCAAACGGCGACCTGGTTTGACTACAACGGAGATGGCAAAATAGATTTGTTTATCGGAAACGAAACGTCCTCCACGGATACTCCCCAGCCTTGCGAACTCTATCGTAATAATGGCGACGGCACGTTTACGGATGTAGCGGCCGAAAGCGGTTTGGCGCTAGTCGGCTTCTTCAAGGCGGTCGTCAGCGGTGATTTTAACAACGATGGCCGGCCTGATCTTTATCTTTCCTGGCGCGGACATGAAAATATTTTGCTGCGCAATGATGGTCCTCGCGACGCGGCCCTGGGCGCAAAGAGCGCATGGAAATTTACGGACGTAGCGAAGCAGGCTGGTGTCACACAGCCTATTTTTAGTTTTCCCGCCTGGTTTTTTGATTACGACAACGATGGTTGGCCGGACATCTTTGTTTCAGGTTACGGAATTAAGAACGTTGGTGACATCGCGGCTGACTATCTCGGGCTGCCCACGACCGCCGAACGGTTGCGGCTATACCATAATAACCACGACGGCAGTTTCACTGACGTGACTCGCGAAACCAAACTCTACAGAGTGGTGCATACGATGGGCTGCAACTTTGGCGATTTGGATAACGATGGCTGGCTCGATTTTTATCTCGGCACTGGCGACCCCGACCTGAGCACGATTGTGCCGAATCGCATGTTCCGCAATGCCGATGGAAAGTATTTTCAGGATGTGACCACTTCCGGTGGCTTTGGGCATTTGCAGAAAGGCCATGCTGTCGCCTTTGGCGACATCGATAATGATGGCGACCAGGACGTTTATTCGGTAATTGGCGGCGCGTATGAAGGCGACATTTATCACAACGTGCTGTGGGAAAACCCAGGGCATGGCAATCATTGGGTGACGCTTAAGCTGGAAGGAGTGCAGTCCAACCGCGCGGCCATCGGCGCAAGAATAAAAGTCCTCGTCGCTACGGCCACCGGAGAACGGGTGATTTACAGAACTGTTTCGACCGGCGGTAGTTTCGGGGCATCGCCATTGCGGCAGGAGATTGGGTTAGGTGCAGCCAAGTCAATCAATTCGGTTGAAATCACGTGGCCGGTAACGGGCAAAACTCAAAATTTCAAAGGACTGGCCATGGATGCATTTTACAAAATCCGCGAAGGAGAGCCGCAGGCTGCTGCCTGGAAGCTGAAAAAATTCAAGCTCGCGCCCACCGCTTCTGCCAGCACTCACGAGCAGCATCATCATGATTCGATCAAGCCTTAACCTTTAGAATTAGATCGTAGACGAGCTGAATAGCAATATGACTAAATTAACTAAATCCATCGCTGAAATTAAAGCGGTCCCAGGCCATTCCATCTCCCCCCAGCAAGTGGCTGAAATCGTCGCACTCTCTTGCCCCGTCCAAAATTATCGCGACAAGCGGATTTTAGTCATCGTACCGGATGGGACGCGTACCGCTCCGGTCGGTTTGTTATTCCAGGCGTTGCATCGCCATATTGGCCACGCCACCAAAGCGCTCGATGTCATGATCGCGCTTGGCACCCATCAGCCAATGAGCGAAGCGGCCATCAGCCAGCGATTGGAAATCAGCCCCGAGCAGCGCACCAGCACTTACAAACACGTTCGCTTTTTCAATCACGCCTGGGACAATCCCACCGCGCTGACAAAGATCGGCGCCATTAGCGCCGGCGAAATCTCCGCGCTCACCGACGGCCTCTTCGCCATGGATGTCCCAGTCGAGATCAACAAGCTGGTTTTTGATTATGACCAGTTGATTATCATCGGCCCCGTGTTTCCGCATGAAGTGGTTGGTTTTTCTGGTGGCAACAAATATTTATTCCCCGGCATTGCTGGCCCTGAAATTCTCAACTTTTTCCATTGGCTCGGCGCTGTCGTCACCAACCCGATGATCATTGGGAACAAATGGACGCCCGTGCGCAAAGTGGTCGATCGCGCCGGCGCGCTCGTGAACGTGGACAAGCTCTGCTTTTGCATGGTGGTTGATCCCGCGAAAAACCTGGCCGGACTCTATGCTGGCACTCCCGAAGCAGCCTGGGACGCCGCGAGCGAACAATCGCGCCAGGTCCACATCACCTACAAAAAGAAACCTTCTCACACCATCCTCTCCTGCGCGCCCGAGATGTATGACGAGCTTTGGACTGGCGGCAAATGCATGTACAAACTCGAACCTGTCCTCGCTGATGGCGGTGAACTAATTATTTTCGCCCCGCACATCAGCGAAGTCTGCGTCGCGCATGGCCGCACGATTCTCGAAGTTGGGTACCACTGCCGCGACTATTTCCTGAAGCAATGGGACAAGTTCAAGCACTACCCCTGGGGCGTGCTGGCGCATTCCACGCATGTGCGCGGCATCGGAACATTTGAAATTGGCGTCGAGAAATGCCGCGCGCAGGTGACCCTCGCCACGAGCATTCCGCCGGATGTTTGCAAGCGCATTAACCTTGGCTACCGCGATCCAAAAACGATTAAGAAAGAAGCTTTCGCCAATCGCGAAGAAGAGGGCGTGTTGCTCGTGCCTAAAGCTGGTGAAATGCTCTACCACCTGAAAAAGCAGCCGAAGTGGGCGGGCGGTTGAGTTATGTAATTTTCTGCCTGAACCGCAGCGCGCAGAGCGCAAACATTCCCAGGCCCATCCCGCTTAATATGCCGAACTGCACCCACAATTCGCCGCCCGTTTCCCCGCGCAGGATCACGCCTCGTAGAATGTCGATGAAATAAGTCGCGGGCATGAGTGAGCCGAGCGCGGAAAAAATCCACGGCATGGTTTCGCGCGGAAAAATGAAGCCGGAAAAAAAGACGGAAGGCAGGATAAACATCATCGTCATCTGGAGCGCCTGCATTTGATTCTCGGCGCGAGTCGAGACCAGCAAACCCAGGCTTAACAATGTGAAAACGTAAATCAGAGAAGCGCCCAGCAGAGTGATGACACTGCCTGCAATTGGCACATCAAAAAGCCAGCGCATGATCGCGAACAAAAAACTGGCCATCATCATCCCTATGCAAAGGTACGGCGTCAGCTTGCCCAGCATCAACCCCCAGCGTGAAAGCGGGCTCACCAGCAACTGCTCCAGCGTCCCCCTCTCGCGCTCGCGCACCAGGGACATCGCTGTCGCGAACGTGGTCGCAATCTGCAGCACCACACCGATCACTCCCGGAATGTAGAAATTCGGGCTGCGCATATCCGGGTTAAACAAGATCTGTGGGCGCACATCAATGGGCAACTCGCGGCGGCCGGTCTCCGCGAATAGCGTCAGCAGCGATTGTCGCAGCGCCAAGCTAATCGATGTGTTCAACGCCGAAAGCGCCGTGGTGGAACTCGATCCATTGATGAGCACCTGGATTTGCGCACTGCGCCCGGCGTGCAGGTTGCGCGTAAAGTTCGGCGGGATCTGCACCCCGGCATATACTTTTCCCCGGCGTATGGCCTCCCTCAACTCGCCCACACTTTGCACTTCCGCCACCACTCGAAACGTCTGGGTGTTTTGGAATTGATCGATGAATTGACGGCTCTCCACCGTTTTGTCTTCGTCCAACACCACCATGGCCATGTGCTTCACATCCGTGTCCAGCGCGTAACCAAACGCAATCATCTCGACCAGTGGTGGAAAAAACATGAAAAACAAGGTCAATGGATCGCGGAGGACGACAATAAATTCTTTATACAGGATCGCGTAAAACCCTCGAAAAATTTTCACGCTGCCGCTCCATTCTGCGTTTGGCTCATCGTGACAAACACATCCTCCAGGGAAGGCCCGATGGGCCGAATTTCCGCGTGCGAAATGCCTGCTCGCGCCAACTCACCGCGCAGTTTCTCCTCCGCCACATTTGCATCCACGAGCAAGTGCATCGATTGGCCAAAGACCGTCGCCGAGCGCACTCCGGGCAGCACCCTTAATGCCTGCAAACCCTTTGTGACATGTTCGCATTCAATATCCAGACGCTTCGTTCCGGGAGGATTCACCTGCGGCAGGGCTTTTAGATCATCCGGCAATCCGCACACGATTAACTTACTCATATGAATGTAGCCGACATGCGAACAGCGCTCGGCTTCATCCATGTAATGAGTGGTCACAAATAACGTCATGCCCATGCTCGAAAATTCGAAGAGCAAATCCCAAAGCTCGCGCCGCGCCACCGGATCAATGCCCGCCGTCGGTTCATCGAGGAACAACACCGTCGGCTTATGCACCAGCGCGCAGGCCATCGCCAATCGTTGGCGCCAGCCGCCCGAGAGTAGCCCGGCCCGGCGCGTAAGATATGGGTCGATATGAGTCAATGCGATTAATTCATCCATCCGCTTTTTCAGGCCCGTTCCACTCAACCCATAAAGCCGGCTGTAAAAAACCAGGTTCTCCGTCACGGTTAGCTCATCGTAAAGTGAGAACTTCTGCGACATGTAGCCGACCTTCCCTTTCAAGTGCTCAGCATCATTGACTACGTCCACACCCGCAACCGTCGCCTCCCCTGCCGTCGGTTCCAAAATCCCACACAGCATTCGGATCACCGTCGATTTCCCCGATCCATTCGGGCCGAGAAATCCAAAAATCGAACCCTTCGCCACCGAAAAGCTCACATTATCTACTGCTGTGAAGGCCCCGAATTTCTTCGTCAATTTTTCGCAGGAAATCATTAACTCGTTAGGCACGACCTATAACTGACACAAAAAGCCCCAGTTTTACCAATGAAATTGCCCCCCTGAAGCAGATGCAAGTTCCCTTCGATAAAATATCTGCGATGCTCAAAAGAAAGATCCGAATACCGAAGGAATTTCCTTCGCCACAGCGCGCAAGCTCAAGCCCTTGGCTCGAAGTCTGGCATCCAATTCAGCATCTGAATCCTTTGGACTCTCCAATACCGCTCGGACCTCCGCCTCATGCTCAAGAAACCGTTCTGCATGCGGATGGCGCGGATCCGTCCAGTGCCGAAGCAAGCGCTCTCGGAATTCCGTAGTCCGCCAAACCAATCGCCCATACTCCAGTTTGGCATATTCCCGAAAATAAATCCCGCTTATAAACACAAGCGAAGATTACCAGGAATTCCTTAATTCAGCAAACCAATGCTGCGAGCCCAGGCTGCCTGCGCCCGGTCGCGCGGTTCGGCCACCTGTTTGCCACTTTTTAGTTCACATCGCGGCATAGAACTCATTCTTTCGGCGCAGCCGGCACTCCCGGAAAAAACACATCTGCCGACATTCCGGCCCGGAGCTTCCCATCTTGATTGACCAACTCGATTTTGACTCCGAACACCTGCTTCACCCGTTCCGCTACAGTCTGCGTATTCCGCGGCGTGAACTCAGCCCCGCGATTGATCTGTTCCACGCGTCCCCCGAACTCGCGCTCTCCAAACGAATCAACGCGGATTTTGACATTCTGATTGACCTGGATAAATCCCAGCCAAAGCTCCGGCACATACACGCGCACCCATAAATGTTGTGTCAAAAGCAGCGTCGCGACTTCGCGATTCGGCGGCAACACATCTCCCACTTTCACACTTAGTACCTCAAGCACCGAATTGGTGGGCGCTACGATCAGCATCTCACGCAATTGCGTGTCGATCTGCTCCAGGCGCGCTCGAGCTTGCGCGATTCGCTCCGGACGCGTGCCCGCGAGTAATAGTTCATACCGGCTCTTTGCTGCGGCCACGCTTTTCTCCAGTGCCACGGCCCGGCTCAACGTGCGGTCCCGTTCAGATGCCGAAATTGTTTTCTCCGCGAATAGCTCCTTCGCGCGCACGGCCTCTGTCTTGGCCAATTCCCAATCCGCGATTTGCGCTTCCCAATCACTTTTAGCAGCCGCAATTTCCTGCGCGCGCGGTCCAGCCTCCAGCTCGGCCAATTGCGCCGCCGCTTCCGCGCGGGTGGCCCGCAACTCCGAGGCCTCGAGCTCCACGACCGGCTGAGCATTGGTTAATATTGCTCCTTCGCGTGCAAAAATTTTGGCCACGCGCCCGCCATACCGCGACGCGACATGCGTCTCATCCGTTTCGATCGTGCCCGAAACGGCTCGATTATTCGGACCTTTTTGACAGCCGCACGTGAGGAGAAAACCCAGCGAGGCGAATGCTATGAGAAATGCTCTTTGCACTGCGCGTGCAAGATACTGGCTGTGCTACTCCATGCCCAGAGCCAAATATCAATCATTATCCCCCTCAAAAAACCTGCCGATGCCTCCCAGCGCCGTTGCTTCCTCTCGACCACCTTTGCCACTGTGACCCGCCGCCGCGATAATCCGTCCTGCCATGCGGCTGAAGGGCAATGATTGCAGCCAGACACGACCCGGCCCGCGCAGCGTGGCGAAGAAAAATCCTTCGCCGCCAAAAAAAGCCGTTTTGATGTTGCCGACATATTGGATGTCGAATTGCACCGCCGGTTGAAACGCCACAATGCATCCTGTATCCACGCGCAGCACTTCGCCGGGCGCAAGATCGCGCACCATGATCGTTCCGCCAGCGTGGCAAAATGCCCAGCCGTCGCCTTGCAGCCGCTCCATGATAAATCCCTCTCCGCCAAAAAGGCCGACCCCGATTTTTTTGTTAAAGGCAATCCCGACACTCACCCCTTTGGCTGCACAGAGGAACGAATCTTTTTGCGCGATCAACTCGCCTCCGACTTCCGAGAGATTGACCGGAATAATCTTTCCTGGATACGGCGCGGCAAAGGCCACCTTTTTCTTTCCCGCGACGCGATTTTGAAATGCAGTCATGAACAGCGATTCGCCAATTAGCAGCCGCTTCCCGGCGCTGAGCAGGTTCCCGAGGAAACCAGAGTTCTGCTGCGATCCATCCCCAAAGATGGTTTCCATCTCTATGCCATCTTCCATGTACATCATGCCGCCGGCTTCAGCGATGGCGGCCTCC
>DASWRJ010000044.1:0-7000 GCA_036403255.1 Verrucomicrobiia bacterium | reverse complement strand
CTGCCGGTGGTTGGCCTTTACTATTCTCTGCGCTGGAAATCTTTTCTCACTTCAGTGGTTTGGACGTTGCTGACGGCGCTTGTGCTGCCGCTCACGATTCCGATCGCTTGTTCCGTGGCGCTTTTTTTCCTGGATCCAGATCTTCCCTCTTATCTGCTCGATAATGTGAGTGTGGCCTTGCTCATCTTTTTTCAAATCGCCATTGCGGGCCTGTTTGCCGTCAAACTCTTTTCTAACCTTAAGCACCGCCGCTTTGCCCTCGAAAAAACCGGTGTTGGTTAATGACTCTTTCTTAATGCCCTCACCCCATCCATGACCTTCCTCCCCATCGTCGAACGCGAACTGCGCGTCGCCGCCCGCAAAGGTGGCACGTTTTGGATGCGCTTCAGCGCTGCGCTTGCCGCGATTGCCATTGGTGTCTGGATTTTTCTCATCATGGTGAGCAATGTTCAATCCACCTCCGCCGGTCCAACGCTCTTGTACGGCCTGAGCACAGTCCTCTTTATTTACTGCGTGAGCGTTGGCCTCGTCCGGACTGCCGATTGCCTCAGCGAAGAAAAAAGGGAAGGCACGCTCGGCCTGCTCTTCTTGACCGACTTAAAAGGCTACGACATCGTTCTCGGCAAGCTCGCCGCTACTTCTTTGAACGCCATCTATGGCATGGTGGCCATTTTTCCAGTCCTGGCCGTGCCGCTGCTCGCGGGCGGTGTCACCGGCCGGGAGTTTACGCGCGTCCTGCTCAGTTCCGCGGCCACCCTCTTCTTTTCGCTGTCGCTCGGGATGTTCTGCTCGGGGATTTGCCGTGAAGACCGCAAATCCGTTGTGCTCACCCTTGTCTTTCTGCTTGTCTTTTGCATCGGCATACCATGGCTCACCAGCGCCCTCGAGCAATTGCCTCACCATAAATTTTTTCCATATACATTTTATATTTTCAGCCCGAGCTTTCTCTGTGTCTCCTCCTTCGAAGTGCAGTTCAAGGGATTGCCAGCCCAAAATCTGTACTATATCTCTCTTGCCATAATCTTCGGCCTTTCCTGGCTTCTCCTGGCCATCACTTGTTTTGTGGTCCCTCGCACCTGGCAGGATAAGACCGTTTCTTCTGAGAAGCTGCTCCGTATTGCTCGCTGGCGGCGCAATGGATTTCTCGGCCTGGCCAATGCCAGCACATTCCGGGCGCACCTGCTCCACCTCAATCCCATTTACTGGCTCTCCAGCCGCAACCGCTTGAAACCCCTCTCGCTTTGGCTCTTCATTGGTTTGGGTATGATTATCTGGGGTTGCGGATTGCTGGCCGATCCACGCAACTGGAAAGATCCTTCCCTGCAATTCACTAGCGCCATTATTTGTGGTCTTATTTTGAAATGCTGGGTTGCCCTCGAAGCAGCTCGCCTCCTCAGTGTCGAGCGCAAGAACGGCGCCCTCGAATTGCTTCTCTGCACGCCTCTCCAGGTGCGTGATATCCTCGCGGGGCATTTGCGCGCGCTCACCCGGCTTTTTCTCGGCCCCGTCCTCGTCGTGTTTGCCGGTGACATTATTTTCCTTCTCATCAGCCGTTCGGATCGCAGTTCACTCCTGGTTTGGGTGCTCGGCACTTTGATTTACCTGCTGGATATCGCGGTCTTGGCCGTGCTGGCGCTTTGGCTCGGCCTCATTGGTCGCAGTCCGGTACGTGCTGCGGCTGCTGCCATTACTCGTGTCCTGGTCCTTCCCTGGATGATCTTTTCGGTGTTGATGACTTTTGAAGCGCTGGCCGGTTCTCCGCTCGAGAAACTCGTCCCTTCGAGGTTGGCCGAGTTTTCGGGCACTTTAATTTGGTTCCTGATCAGTCTCGCGATTGCCCTTTTCTTCGGCCTTTCCGCGCTCAGGCATCTCCGCCGCGATTTTCGCACTGTTGCTGCTCATCAATTCCAATCCCGCCGCGCCCAAAAGCAACTCCGGGCCAGCCAACCCACTTCCGTCGCCTCGGCCGTGGCTCTGCCTAATGGATAGCGTGCCCGTGCGCCGCGAACTTTCATGATCCTTCCCATCGTCGAACGTGAACTGCGCGTGGCTGGTCGCCGAAAAAGTACCTATCTCGGCCGTGGCGGTGCCGCTCTCCTCGGGATGATCTTTTGTGGTTGGTCGGCGCTCACCCCGGACGTCTGGAACTCCCCAAGCGCTGCGGTTGGAGCAAGGATTTTCAACCTCCTCTTCTGGTTTATCGCCGGTTATATTTTTTTCAGCGCGCTCAAAATGGCTTCGCAATCGCTCAGCGCGGAAAGACGCGAAGGAACCCTTGGTTTCCTTTTCCTCACCGACCTTAAAGGATTCGATGTGGTTCTTGGCAAATTGGCGGCTACTTCCTTGAACACACTTTACGGTACTCTCGCCGTAGTGCCGATCCTTGGCATTCCCATCCTGATGGGCGGTGTCACCGCCCAGGACTTTATTCGCGCTGCCCTTGCGCTGCTCAATTTGCTTTTTTACACACTTTCACTCGGCATGTTCACCTCCTCCTTTAGCGTTGATGAAAAGCGCGCCTTTAATAATGCCTTCCTCATCGTTCTCGTTTTCGATGTGCTACTGGCCATTCTTGGCGAGGCCGTACTGCAATCCACCCGGCACCAAAGTCTCGGTGCTGCCCTGGCTTGGTCCAGCCCATTTGCCACCTGCTACTACGCCTTCCAAACTACTAATTCGAGCGCGATTTCCAGGTTCTTTATCTCCCTCACTATCACCGTCACGATTTCCGTTTTGCTTCTCCTGATCGCCAGTCGCCTCGTTTCTCGCTCCTGGCAGGAACGTCCTGTTCCGCGCTGGCGCACTGAATGGCGCGATTTTAAATCCCGCTGGATTTGGGGAAATGGCGTCGCCCGGCTTGCCTTGCGGCGCGAACTCCTTCCGCGAAATGCCATCCTCTGGTTGTGTAGCCGCCAGCTCCATCAGCGCATTTATCCGTGGGTCTTCCTGTTCAGCATGTTTGTTCTCGTCGTGGGCTTGTTCTGGAATGAGCGCAGGTTTCCTCCTGAGAGTCTCAGCCTGTTTTATTTCATGCATCTCATTTTTAAACTTTGGGTCGGCTCCGTTGCCACGCAAACTTTTCCCGGCAACGAAGCTCGCGCCAGCCTGGAATTGCTCCTCTCCACCTCCCTGCCCGTTCCCGATATTCTGCAAGGTCATTGGCAGTCGATTAAGCGGCTCTTTGCGAAGCCGCTTCTGGTTCTGCTTGCCTTTGAAGTCCTTCTGCTCGTAGTCGAGCGTTTGCGGTGGCCGGGCCCCGATCCCACCTTCAGCAAGTGCCTGCTGTTTATGTTAGGCAACGCTATTGTGCTGGTGATGGATTGCTACGCCCTTTCTTGGGTCGGCCTTTGGCGTGCCATGAATAGCAAAAATCCGCAAGCGGCTTTCTCCAGCACGGTGGTGCGCGTTTTAAGTCTCCCCATTTTTCTCCTCTTCGGCGGTTCGCTCGCTTGCTTGCCTTTCGCTGAATTTGCGCTCCAAATCTTGGTGCTCGCCTGGGTCATCTTCAGCCTGGCTGTGGACATCATCTTTTCGATCTCCGCTCGTGCTCGCCTGCCCCGCGATTTGCGCCGCATTGCCGTTGAAGGCTCAGGAAAGCCGCTCTTGCCCAGTGAAGCCATCCAACTTGGACTCACATGACGTTCTTGCCTCTAGTCGAACGCGAACTGCGCATCCGCCCTCGGCTCAAACGCACTTACTTTTATCGTACCGCCGGAGCTTGCTTTGCCATTGTCATTCTCAGTTTTGCCTTGATTACTGCCCTGTTGGTTTCGAATCCAGGCACTATTGGGAAAGGCATTTTTACGGTTCTCTCCTGGATGGCGTTTATCTACTGCCTGCTCGAAGGCACTCGCACCACCGCCGATTGTCTCAGCGAAGAAAAGCGCGCTGGTACGCTTGGACTTCTTTTCCTGACCGACCTCAAGGGTTACGATGTCGTCCTTGGAAAACTGCTGGGCACTTCACTGAACACCTTCTATGGCTTGCTGGCTGTGCTTCCTCCTTTGGCCATTCCATTGCTCCTGGGCGGTGTCACCGCCGGTGAATTTTGGCGGCTTGTTCTGGTTCTCCTCAGCGCATTGCTCTTCTCGCTGTCCGCTGGGCTTTTCGTTTCCGCCATCAGCTTTCAGGAAAGGCGAGCATGGCTGGGTACCGTTGCGCTTGTTGGCACGTTCGCGATTGTGCTGCCGATTATTGCCGAATTGGATCTACCCTATGGCGCGCTTTGCCATTGGAATCCCACTTCCGCGTTCCTCGCCGTCGAGGAACAAACATTTCTCGCTAAGCCAAATATCTACTTCGCCGGCACCATCGGTCTCCTCGCCATTGCTTTGCTGCTGCTCGTCTCTGCCGCCTTTCTTCTGCCTCGCTGCTGGCAAGCCAGAATTGAAACCGCCTCCGGTGGTATTCGGCTCTTTGGCATAAGTCTGAGAATGTTCACCACTCCAGAACGATTGCGGCGCAAGCGGCTGGACCAGCTCTCTGGCAATCCCGTCATTTGGCTCGCCAGCCGTGACCTCGGACAAAGGGCTGCGGTCTGGCTGGTCATTTGTCTCATTTGCCTAGCGGCCGGAGTATTCTGGAGGATAGCCAGCGGCTCGGGCCTGAACGGAACTTTTTCAGTCGCCGGGCTTCTCGTTAATTATGCCATGGTCGTCTGGGTGGCCGCCAAAGCTTGCCAGTGCTTCCCTGAGTCGCGCAGTTCGGGTGCGCTTGAGTTGCTCCTCGTAAGTCCGGTGACTGTAAAAAACATTGTGGACGGACATTTATCGGCTTTGGAGCGCCACTTCCTTGTTCCCTTTGTGCTTCTGTTCTGTGCGGAATTTTTCTTCGCCATCTTGCAAGCAGCTTCTCCGCATCAAGCCGATCCAATTGCTTTTCTCATGATGGGTTATGGCATTTTTCTTTTTGCGTTTGAAATTTATGCTGCTGCTTATTTGGGCCTCTGGATGGGGCTTCGCTCCCGCAAACAAACCCAGGCGCTAACGAAAACACTTGTTTACCTCTTGATTGTGCCTCTTCTGCTTTTCCCCTGCTGGCCGTTTGTCATGATCATCAAAAACATCATTATCATCAACTTCGCCAAAGAACAAATTCGTTTGCACTTCAGATTTTACGTGACCGAGCGCTTCGCCCCCGGCAGTGAACTCGGCTCATGGACGCCTTCACCCGCCCGGCCTGTTCCACCCATTTTACCCAACGTCCCGCCCGCCTGATTATGGAGTCTATATAGCAGGAGTTCTCGCATCGATGGTGAGACTTTCCCCCATTTGTTATCCTAACATCCGCACTTAGGTTCCTTCAGAAGCCGTTTTTGCGGCTTCGGCCAGAAAGGATGTTTATGCATATTCTTGGAACACTCATCATTGGGCTGCTTGTGGGTATTGTTGCAAAATTGCTTATGCCCGGGCGTGACCCGGGCGGATTTATTGTGACTACTCTCCTTGGTATCGCCGGCGCGTTTGTTGCCAAATACATTGGGCAAGGAATGGGATTCTACGCTGCGGATGAGCCGGCCGGCTTCATTGCGGCTGTCCTGGGCGCAATTTTGTTGCTCGTCATTTACCGCTTGGCTTTTCACCGAGCGCGAGTCTAAACAAAAAAGCCCGCGCAGTTTGAACCTGCGCGGGCTCTCCCCTTTCCTATTCGGTGCTTTTATTCCGAGATTTTAATCCTTCTCGGTTTTACTTTCTCAGACTTCGGTAGTTCCAGAATCAGCACGCCTTCCTCCATGCGCGCTTTAATTTTCGAGCTGTCAATATTCGGATCCAGTTCGAATACACGCCGGTAATCCAATTCAGCGCATTCCTGGTAAACAGGATTTCCAAAGTCCCTGGCCGGTGCTGGCCGGTGCGCTACCAGCGTCAGTGTTGATCCCTCCAGTGTCACATCCAGATCCTCCCGCGTGACTCCCGGCAGATCCGCCTCAAGCACATAGCCGTCCTTGGTCTCGAAGATGTTTACCGGAGGCGAAACATAGGCCTGTTCCTGCGAGCGCTCGCGCACTTCATTGTTTTCACGTTTTGCGACTGCATTCATAGTTGCTCCTTTTTATCCTTTGATTTCGATTTGTTTCGGTTTCGACTCCTCCGCTTTCGGGAGAACCACTGTTAGCAAACCATCCTTGTACGTCGCCTTCACTGCCTCGGCATTTACATCCGCTGGCAAAGTAATGGATCGTGAGAACCGGCCGGCGAAGCGCTCCGTGCGAATGGCTTGGGCATCGCCGTAATTCCCCTTCGCCTCGTTCTTTCTCTCTCCAGAGAGTGTCAGTGTTCCCTCGTGCAGGGAGATTTCAATCTCTTCCTTCTTCATCCCGGGAATTTCGACTTTAACCGTCACGTTGTCTTTGTCTTCATAAACGTCAAGTGCCGGACCCCAGCCCGTTAGGAAATGCTGGCGCTCCTCGATTCCGTTAAACGGCGTCTCGAAAAAGCGGTCCAGTTCATCCCGCAAATTGGATAGTTGCGATAGCGGACTCCAAGGTCGTTGCCATCTGGTCAATGTCATAATTTCATTTCCTTTCTGTTTTAAAATTAACCTGTCTATTCCTTATTCAGCTTTGAGTGTACCAGCCTTTTTGCAAATCCTACGCTATTCGTAAGTATCTAATTTCCAACGGGTAACCATTTTAGACGAAATCTAGAAGTGGAGGGTATGAGTCAAGTCGGCACATTTTAGGCATTCCTTTATGGTTAGATGTGGGACACAGTGGCTCTCAAGTCCAGCTCTCGGTTTTCTGGACAAATTGAGAACGGTTTGCGCCATGCTTTCACCCAGTTTGCGGGTAAGCCCCTCAATAACCCCCAATAAAATCAAGGGGGTTTGCGGGGTTTGCGGGGTTTGCACCTTTCTGGAGTATATATACATTCCCCCCTCTTCTGCCTCGTTGCCTCACTAAGGCTGCGCTACGGCTGGCTAAGGCTAATTAAGGCTAACTAAGGCTAACTAAGGCTGAAATTTGCTCGCGCTATTTTTTCCAGGAAATATATGCCGATTA
>DASWRJ010000043.1:0-8704 GCA_036403255.1 Verrucomicrobiia bacterium | reverse complement strand
GATGTGATCATACCGGCAGTGGTGTTTACGGACCCGGAGGTGGCCTGGTGCGGATTGACAGAGGCAGCAGCGAAGGCGAAGGAGATCAAGGTGCAGGTGGCGAAATTCCCTTGGGGTGCATCTGGGCGGGCGCTGACTTTTGACCGGCCGGACGGTTTGACGAAGCTGATTGTGGAACCGGAGAGTGAGCGGATCCTGGGCGTAGGCATTGTGGGGCATGGGGCAGGGGAGTTAATCGGGGAAGGGGTGGTAGCCGTAGAAATGGGGGCAACTGTGCGAGATTTGGCTGATTGTGTGCATCCGCATCCGACGGTATCAGAGACGGTGATGGAGGCAGCGGAGGTGTTTTTCGGCCATGCAACACATACTTTCGTTCGCAAGAAAGCAGAGTAATGTTAGTATGTCCTCGGACGCTAAAGCGACGCGCAGCGGCGATGATTTTATATGGAAGTGGAAGAACTGGTCGTAGTGAAGCCGGATTCACCTGAATCCGGGGAGGACAGTTCGACTTCGGAGAAGGACAAAACACCGACGCTTAATCAATTCACGGATTTCCTGCGAGGCCCGAGAGGCGTGGGGCGACTGGCATCACTGGGAACATTTGCGCTGCTGGCGCTTGGATTTCTCTACCTCGCTCGAGTATTTATCCTCCCGATAGTATTAGCGACGATCCTGAGCTTTCTATTTCGGCCGGTGGTGCGGCTGCTGGCGAGATTTCATGTTCCTGTGCCTCTGGGAGCGGCGCTGGTGCTCGGGGCGGTACTGTTTGGAATTGGAAACGGCATCTCGGGATTGACCAAGCCAGCGACGGAAATGATCGCGCAGGCACCGGAGAACTTTGCGAAGGTGGACAGGAAAGTTCGGGAATGGCTGCCTTCACTTATTCATTTGCGGACGGCGGGCAAGGTCAGCCAAGCGACAAAGAACTCAGTCCAGGAAGGGGCCGATCCGGAAGCCGTGGGGACAGGGGAGAAGGCTCCAGCGCCAGCAGCGCGAGTGACGATTGCGAAAACGACGCTGTCGGACATTCTATTTGGAACGACGAGCTTTCTGAGCGAGGTGATTGAGACGATCGTGCTGCTTTATTTCTTGTTGGCGTCGGGGGATTTATTCATGCAAAAGCTGGTGAAGGTAATGCCCAGCTTTCACGACAAAAAGCAAGCGGTGGAAATTGCGCATGAGGTGCAGGAAAACGTTTCGCGATTTTTGCTGACGATCACGATCATCAACGCGTGCCTCGGGACGGCAGTGGGGCTGGTGCTGTATTCATTTGGGATGCCGAATCCACTGCTCTGGGGCGTGCTGGCCGGGTTGCTGAATTTCATGCCATATTTTGGTCCGATTATTGGAGTGTCGCTGCTGACCCTGGCGGGACTGAGCACTTTTGAGCCGGTAGCGCGCGGATTGATCCCGCCGGCCATTTACCTGGGGATGCATGCGCTGGAAGCGAATTTTATCACACCAACGGTAGTGGGGAAGCGGCTGACGCTGAATCCGGTGGTTATTTTTATTTCGTTCATGTTTTGGATGTGGCTGTGGGGCATTGCGGGCGCTGTGATTGCGGTGCCCCTGCTGATGATGATTAAGATATTGTGCGACCACTTCAAACCGCTGGCGCCGTTTGGCGAATTTTTGAGCGGGTAGATTGGAAAATTAGGTTACACCGTTACCAAAATTGAGCATACGAATGAAAATGTGTGTCCTGATAGCTGGGCTGGTTTTGCTGCTGGCAGGGACCTCGGTGAGAGCGGCGGAAATCGAGAAGCCGGAATATCCGAACCTCGAGATCCAAGTCACGTATATGCGGCCGAGCGAGGTGAAGGCGTTTACGAGCGAGATGGTGCAGAAAGCGCCGGGAGAGCAGTCGAGCTTTCGATTTGGGCGCAAGGGTGGAAGCGTGATGCTGATGTGGTCGTTTGCGAATCGATCGGAATACGGGGACGTTTATAAGTTCAGCCGCATCCTGTCTGTAGCGGAATTCGGGCGGGAAAATTCGCAGCGCGAGGTGTATTTTTCGGGCCGGGAAACGATCATTTGGCAGGATGAGGAGATCAGAATTACGCTGAAGCCGAAACCAGCGAATAATTAAGCGGCGAAAATTAAAGGATCCGCGGGGCGCGGATCCTTGCTTTTACAACCACGCCTGCTTTGACCAACCCGGAAGCGCAGGCGCGCAAATTCAGTTTCTTACCGAGTCAGTCGTTGATGCCCCAGCGCGGAGTGGAACTGTGATGGGCATAATCCTCTTCAAAATCAGGGACCATTTCCGAATCGTAAAACTCTTCGGCGGCCCGGACGAATCCTTTATGTGGCTGCATGAATAAATCCATTTGGCCGCGGCGGGCAACGTCTTCCAAGTAGGTCTGAGTGGCGACGATTTCCTCGGAAGATTGATATTGACTGTCAAACAGAACGACGAGGGCCATGGGATTACCATGCTGACCGACCCACTGCTCCATCCAAGTTTTGATGTGCTGGGGCAAAGGTTTGTGGCCTTGCATGGCCAGGATGATGATGTCAGCGGCGGTGGCGTTGCGGACGGCTGCTTCCATGAGGCGCGGGCACTCGAGGGCGCTGAACTTCCAAACCTCGTGTTCAAATTCAAAATCTTTTAAACGGTGAGTCAAATAATCGTAAACCTGCTTGGCCCTTTTTCCCATGGCAAGATCCTCGAATGCGATCACCACCTGAATCGTGCTAGCCACGTCCAGCTCGTCCATGTTTGTGGAGAACGGAAAAATTGATGTTTGCATGGTAGGGAAATTAGGGGAGGCCTTGGCCCAAGGGTATGGGGTGGTTTCCCCATGATTTAAAGATCAATAGTGTGATTGGGGGTGATCAGATGCAGGCGACGATGAGCATCATGGAATTTTTGCAAAGCCGCCTGATGATCGATTTTAATGTATGGGAAAGTATCGTAATGCACGCCGACAATTTCGGTGCAGCGGAGCATGCGCGCGGCCTCAATGGCGTCGTCAATACCCATGGTAAAATTGTCGCCGACACACAAGACGGCGAAGCGGAGTTCAATACTTTTGCCGATTAGCTCCATGTCAGAGATTAGCGCGGTGTCGCCGGAGTAGTAGAAATTCGCTTCAGGGCTTGTGACGACAAAACCGCCCGGGTTGCCCGCGTAAGTGCCATCGGGGAAACTGCTGGAATGGACGGCATTCACGTATTTCACGCGGCCGAAATCAAAGTTCCAACCACCGCCGTGATTCATGGGATGGAGTTTGGAGAGGCCCTGTTTGCGGAGCCATTCAACGATTTCGAAGTTGGAAACGACGGTTGCGCCCGTGCGCTTTGCGAGACTGACGGCGTCATTAATATGATCGAAGTGGCCGTGGGAAATGAGGATGTAATCGGCAGTGATGGCATTGATGTCCACCGCTTTGGCCAGCTCATTGGGCGTGATGAAAGGATCGAAGAGGAGGCGTTTGCCCTGGAGTTCGACCGCAAAACAGGAATGGCCGTAGTAGGTTAGTTTCATATTTTTCGTTTCCGTGGGCTGACGCGTGAACGCGCCGATACGAACATTCTACCAATCCTTGAAAACGCGGTCGTGGCGATTGGTTTTGGCGCGGATATTTTCGGGGATGAACATCATGGCCTTCTCCTCGGATTTCTGAGTGTCGAGCAATTGAGCGGCCTGCTGTGGCGTCATGCGGGCGACCATGGCCTGGCCCTGATTATTTTTGTCGTCCTTTTCACCTTGTTCCTTCTGGGCCTGGGCGTCATCTTGTTTTTTCTGGTCGGCCTTTTGTTGATCCTGTTTCTGTTCTTCCTGTTTCTTTTTATCAGCCTCTTGCTTCTGCTGCTCCTGCTGTTGTTTGTCCTGCTCTTGTTTTTGCTGATCCTGTTTTTGTTTTTCTTTTTCTTTTTGCTGCTGGTCCTGCTTTTCTTTCTGATCTTTTTTATCGTCCTTATTGTCTTTGTTGTCCTGGTTTTGCTGCTGCTGCTTTTGTTGCTGTTGTTTGAGTTCCTCGAGCTTCTTTTTGACCAGTTCGAGATTGTATTTAGCATCAATATCGTTGGGATCGAGCTTTAAGGCGCTTTCATAATTCTGGACGGAACTTTCCCATGACTCCTGCTTTTTTTGCGCCTCGGTGTCATCTTCGCCGAGGCGAAATTGGGCGTTACCAAGGTTGTAATAAGCGCGCTGTTGCAACTTCAAATCGGGCGCGCTCAAGGAACTGGTCAGAAATTCAATGGCTTTGTCGTAGCGTTTGGCCTGGTAAGCGGCAGCGCCGGCGTTGTATTGGAGGCGCGGGTCATTGGGATGATCGTGCAGCGCATTTTGGTACTCGCGCAGCGATGAATCGTATTTGCCAGCTTCGTATTGGGAAAGGCCGCGTCCGGGCGAGCTAAACGCGCACACAGGCAGAGCGAGCAGGAGCAGGGTGGCCACTGCTTTGCGCAATTCCTGATTGGGCTGATTCAGGATAGCTTCGGATTTGCGGACCATTTTGCGTTCAGGAATAAACATTTCAGCGATTAACAACAAAATTACAAGCGCAAGAAACCATTGGTAACGCTCATGAAAGCGTTTCACCTGCCGGGCATTCAGATCAGCCTTGGGCAAGGGGCTCAAGCCCTGTTCGTAAAGGACATCGACAGTATTTGCGCCAGCCAGCAGCATATAAAAACCACCCGTTTCGCGGGAGATGTCGTTAAGCAGTTTATCATTCAGATGCGATTTAACCGCGTTACCCTGATCATCCTTGATGAATTCGACACGGCCGCGTGAATCGGTGATGCGGAGCATTTCTCCATTCCGGGTGCCGACGCCGACGGTGAAAATGCGCATGCCTTCTTTGGCGGCCGCTTTGGCGGAATCCAACGCTGCACCGTCGTGGTCCTCACCGTCCGTGAAGAGAACGAGGACTTTATGGTTATCATTTTTTTCTTTGAAGGCGTGGCGCGCGGTATCAATCGCTTCGGCAATAGCAGTGCCGCCCTGCGGTATGATATTTACATCGAGGTCACGCACGCTTTGGCGGAAGGCTTCGTCATCGAAGGAAAGAGGGCATTGGAGAAAGGCGCTGCCGGCGAAAGCGACGAGGCCGACGCGATCGGTTTTGGCGAGGCGTTTGAGATCAAGGGCGGCGAGTTTGGCGCGGGCGAGGCGATTGGGCTGAACATCCTCGGCGAGCATGCTGCGCGATGTATCAATCGCGACAATGATATCAAGGCCGCGCTGGCGGGCCTCTTCCCACGTGAAACCCCATTGTGGACGGGCCAGAACAAGGACGAGCAGTCCAGCGGCAATGACGAGAATGCCGAGGCGCGCTTTTTGGCGGGCCTGGGAAACGCCTACCGTGAGGCTGGAGAGAAGGCGGGATTGGACAAATTGCCCCATGAGCCAGCGGCGCTTGCGCCAGGACCAGGCAAGGAACAAGCTGAGACCAACCAGGACGACTGGGAAGAGCCAGAGCAATTGTGGATGTTCAAAAGGCCAGCGTTCCATATTGGTTTATGAGTAAGGCAACTCGAATCTCATGGCAGTTTCCTCCAGACGGTGTGGGCAAGAAGCACTTCGAGCATGAACAGGAAAAAACCGGGCAAAACAGCGAATTGAAAGAGCTCCTTGACCTGCACAAACTTTTTGACTTCGGCTTCGCTTTTTTCAAAGCGATCGATTTCATCATAAACTTTGCGCAAAGTGTCCGAACTGTCGCCGCGATAGTATTTGCCGCCGGTTTTCTGGGCGATGGCTTTCAAAGTTTCCTCATCGATATCCACCTTCACTGGCGCAGAGCCAACCCTGCGGCCGAACTGATCAAATTGTGGCATACGCCCGACGCCATGGGTGCCAATGCCAATGGTATAAGCTTTGATCCCAAGCGCCTGGGCCGCTTCGGCGGCGGTCATAGGCGGGACCTTGCCGGCATTGTTCTGGCCGTCGGTCATGAGCACAATGATTTTACTTTTGGATTTCAATTCGCGGAGCCGGTTGGCGGAGGCGGAAAGCGCAGAGCCAATGGCGGTGCCGTCCTCGATGCTTCCGAGATTCAGACGCTCGAGGTTTTGGAGCAGGAAATCATGGTCGAGAGTAAGAGGCGCGGCGATGTAGGCCTTGCCGGCGAAGGCGACGAGACCAATCCGGTCATTGGGCCGTTTGGAAATGAAACGTTTGAGGACGTCTTTAGCGACAGAGACTCGATCTGCCTGCTTGCCATTTAAGATGAAGCCTTCGTCTTCGGAGGCCATGCTGCCGGACAAATCCAGGGCCACGACAATATCAATGCCGCTGGCGTGAACTTTGGTTTCACTTTGCGTGAGCTGCGGGCGTGTCATGGCAATCATGAAGAGAGCCAAGGCAACCCAGCGCAAAGCCATGAGGATGCGGCCGGCAGTCGATTTGCGGGGCTGGCCGACATTACGGATGATCTGGATCGACGAATAGAGGAAAGCGGATTGCTGGCCGGCGCGTCCCTTCAGCCAGGCGAGCACTGGCAAAAGCAGCAACAGCAGGAAAAACCATGGATGAGCGAAGGTCATGATGACGCGGTGGGCACGGGTGGCGGAGGTGGCGCCGATGTTTCAACCTCAGGCTTCACGGGAGGTGGCGCATCGGACACCCGCTCTGTTGCCTGGAAGGGGTCGTATTGCGTTTCATCAACCAGGCGCAGGGCGGAAGTGTGCAGAGCGCGGAGATCGGTCTCCTCGGGCTCGAAGCGAGCAAACTTGACGAGATCGCAGCTACCCAAAAACCCGGCGAGGCTGGCCTTCTGCGTTTGGGAGAGCAAGGAAGTATTTTGCAACTCGAGCAAAAATTCTTCGGTGGTACGCTCGGGCGCATGAAATTGGAAGCGCTCTTCCAAATACATGCGCAAGGCATCTGACACGGCGATGCAAAATGCCTTGGGATCAGAAATGAGTTGCAGGGCCGCATCGAGCCGTTGCCGGGCGCGAATATGAGGCGGGATTACTGGAACGATTTGCGCCACGGCGCGTTTACGTGTCCACCAACCCAGCAGCCAGGCCAAGCCAATCGCCGCCAGCAAGATTCCGCCAATCCACAGAGCCCACGCGAAGCTATTCGGCACGGGCACGGGCGGCTTGGCGGGGCGAATATCGTTCGTGCCCGCGGCTGCCTGGGTCGGGGCTGGCGTGGGGGGAACGATAATTGCGCCGTTACGGTTGGTGAGCATTAGTGGTGCATGCGCCGTTTTTCGCGAGTTTCAAAAAAGCGGCCCAACTCGGCAGCATAGGGCTGGTCGGTGCGCAGTTGAATGGCATCGATGCGGGCTGACCGAAATAATTTCTCGATTTGCTGCTGCGACTCGGATTGGCGGCGGGCAAAAGCTTCGCGGGCGCGGCGGTCGTGAGTATTGACTTCGAGCACTTCCCCCGTTTCGGCGTCTTTGAGGACGAGGCGGCCGAGGGCGGGCAACTCGCGCTCGAAGCGATCGGCAATCTGAACGGCAACGACATCATGGCGGCGATTGGCCTGGCGCAAGGCCGCATAGGAGATGGGAGAAAGACTCGGCGGGGCGGAACTGCTCCCGAGCAGGCCGGCCCAGGCGGCGGGATTCATGCGCTCCTGAAAATCAGAAATGACGACCGCGATGGCCTTATGGGAAGTGACGCGGCTGAGGAAATCAATGGCGATTTTGAGATTCGTGCCGTGGCGTTGCGGCTCGAAGAATAAAATTTCGCGGATGACGCGGAGCACATGACGGCGACCTTTGCGCGGGGGCATGAATTGCTCGACTTCGTCGGTGAAGAGGATAAGACCGACTTTGTCGTTATTGCGAATCGCGGAAAAGGCGAGGACGGAGGCGACTTCGGCGGCCATTTCGCGCTTGGACTGGGCGACCGAACCGAACAGTCCCGAGCCGCTCAAATCAACGATCAACATGAGCGTGAGTTCGCGTTCCTCGACGAATTTTTTGATGAAGGGGTGGTTCATCCGCGCGGTGACGTTCCAATCAATGGCGCGCACTTCATCACCTGGCTGATATTCACGAACTTCCTCGAAGTTCATGCCCTGGCCTTTGAAAACGCTATGGTACTGCCCGCCGAGCGTTTCGCTGACAAGGCGATTGGTGCGAAGCTCGATCTGGCGAATTTTTTTGAGGATTTCGCGAGGGATCATGGCACCGGCAATTCATCAAAGATTTTCTGGATGATGCTTTCGCTCGTCTTTTCCTCGGCCTCGGCTTCGTAAGTAATCGTGACGCGATGGCGCAGGACATCCATGCCGATGGTTTTGACGTCCTGGGGTGTGACGTAGCCGCGCCCTTTCAGAAAAGCGAGCGCCTTGGCGGCGAGAGTGAGCGCGATGGTGGCGCGCGGGGAAGCGCCAAGCTGAATCATGCCCTGCAACTGAATCTTGTAACTGGCCGGATCGCGAGTGGCGCAGACCAAATCCACAATGTAGTCCTTCACTTTGTCATCGACGTAGATCTCATTCAAAATCTGGCGGGCATTCAATATCTGCTTGGCATCAACCATGGCCGTGGCGGCGGGCAGATTAGTGGTGCGCGCCATGAGGTCCAAAATCTGGCGCTCCTCCTGGCGGGAGGGATAGCCAATTTTCAGCTTGAGCATGAAACGATCAACCTGGGCTTCGGGCAGCGGATAGGTCCCTTCCTGCTCGATGGGGTTTTGGGTGGCCAGGACCAAAAAGGGCTCATCCAGTTTGTAGCTTTGCTCGCCGATGGTGACTTGCTTTTCCTGCATGGCTTCCAGAAGGGCG
>DASWRJ010000042.1:0-8137 GCA_036403255.1 Verrucomicrobiia bacterium | reverse complement strand
TGCAGGCCTTTATCGGCCGCCATTTTGCGGAGGTCTTGCAAGTAACCGTCTTCGAAGTTTTTGAAGGGGCCGAGATCCGTGATGAAAAGCGAGTCGGTCTTGAGCGAGGCGGCGTAATCGATGAGTTGCGCGGCATTCCATTTGAGATTGCGAACGGAAAAATTATCGAGGCCGAGTTTGATGTTGAGTTTTCCTGAGTCCTGAGCGGAAGCGGTGCCGGCCAGGGCCAAGCCTGTGGCGGCCAGAGTGGTGGAACTCAGAAAGGAGCGACGCGATAGGTTCTTCATAATGGGCGAGGGCGAAAATTACCGGAACAGGCGCCACTTGGGAACAGGAAACTCGAACGAGCAGCGTGTGTATATATATTCGGATATTTTCGGAGGTGTGCAAAATTAGCCGCAACCAGCCCTAATTAGCCTTAGTTAGCCGTTGGCCGTGACGGTATTTGGGATCCGCAACCGCAGGGGGCGTGAGGATTGAGAGCAGGAGGCAGAGGGGAATACATATATATACTCCCAGAGGGTGCAAGGGGTGTAAACCCCGCAAACCCCCTTGATTTTATTGTAAATTTTTGGGGTGCCAGGGTGCAAACATGGCGCAAACCGGATGCAAACCGCGGATCAATTTGCATCAATTCCCGGTTTTTAGTGATTCGGCCTCCGGCTCGACAAGGGTGGGAAAGGGTGGCATTTTCGGAGAGTGTCTGACCAAAAACTCGTGCAACTGAAAGAATTGATCCGTTCATACGGCAGTTGCCTTGTGGCGTATTCGGGCGGGGTCGATTCCGTTTTCCTGGCGCGGGTGGCGCATGATGTTTTGGCTGAGAAATCGCTGGCGGTGATTGCTGATTCGCCGAGCTTGCCCAGGCGCGAGTTGCAGGAGGCGCTGGAGATTGGGCAGCGATTTGGATTTCCAGTGAAGGTCATTCAAACGCAGGAATTTCAGAATGCCGATTATTTGTCGAACCCGGTAAACCGCTGCTACTTCTGCAAACACGAACTTTTCGAGGAGTTATATCCATTGGCTGCCAAAGAAGGGTTTGCGGTGATCGCGTACGGGGAGAATGCAAGCGATATCGGTGATTTTAGGCCGGGAGCGCAGGCGGCCAAGGAATTTCAGGTAAGAGCGCCTTTGAAAGAGGTCGGCTTGACTAAAGCTGAGATTCGCGAGTTATCCGCCGAATTAGGCCTCCCAACGGCAGATAAGCCGCAAATGGCGTGTTTGAGTTCGCGAATTCCCTATGGGGAAGCTGTGACACAGGAAAAGTTGCAGATGATTGAAGAGGCGGAGTATGTGCTTAGGGATTTGGGATTCTATGATGTGCGGGTGAGGCATCATGAGTTGGGGCAGGGGAAAACGCAGCAATTAGCCCGGATTGAGGTCGGAGTGGAAGAAATGCGGAAATTGATCGAAGATGAGACTTTCCTGAAAGTGGCCGAGGCCTTAAAAAAAATCGGTTACGCGCATGTCACAGTTGATTTGGCCGGTTATCGCCGAGGCAGCTTGAATGAAAGGGCGGAATTGAGGTCTCAAATGAATGCCCCGGAAGGCCGATAACACAGGGTAGATCGGAACTTTTCGGTCCGGCCGGTTTAGAAATAAGAGCCAATTAGTTTTAAATATGCCACAATTTGCTTACAAGGCCCGCAAACGCACGGGCGAAGTCGTCCAAGGCGTGCTGGATGTTTCAGATCGATCGGCGGCCTTGATGCAAATCGAGCGGCTGGGACTTTTCCCCGTGATGGTCGATTCCTCAAAGACCGGAGTGGCCACGGCCGCAGCCGCAGAAAGAAAGGAAGCGGGCTTGGGCAAGGCGGTCCTGCCCGGATCGATCGGGGTTGGATTTCGCCGACGACGCAAACCGAAGCTTCAGGAACTGGCGACCTACACGCAACAGCTTGGCAACCTGCTGAAGTGCGGGATGCCGCTGACCGTGGCGCTGAACAGCATGACGCACCTGGAATCCAAAGGCATCCCGTCTGATGTGAGCAAAGCTTTGAAGCAGGACGTGATGGAGGGAAAAAGTCTTTCTGATGCGATGGCCAAACAGCCGCAAGTTTTCTCGAACCTCTACATTAACATGGTCAAGGCGGGGGAGCAGAGCGGCGCGCTGGTGGAAGTGCTGAAGCGATTGTCGGATCATTTCGAGCGATTTGCCGAGGTGCAAACCAAATTTACTTCGGCGCTGATTTATCCAGCGATTGTGGCAAGCGTGGGCGTGGTGATCGTGATTTTTTTCATGACGTTCATGTTGCCGAAGTTCATGAAGATTTTTGAGGGTTTGAAAGTGAAGCTGCCGATGGCGACGCAAATCCTGATGAATATCAGCAATTTCTTTGGGAGCGTGACCAATTGGATAATCATGTTCCTGGTTGGCATAACCATTTCGATTCTCTTTGTGCGCTTCAAATCGACGCCGCAGGGCAAAGCAAAGCTGGATTCATGGAAAATGAACGCGCCCATCATTGGCAAAGCGGTGCGATTGAATCTATTCGGCCAATTCTCGCGCACACTTTCCACGCTGCTCATTAATGGCGTGCCCGTCCTGACGGCTCTGAAGATCACTGAAGACATCATGCCGAATACGGTGGTCAAGAAAGCGATCGCCATCACACGCGAGGAAGTGACGGACGGCAAAACGATCGCGCAACCATTAGACAAGAGCAAACTCTTCCCCCAACTCATGATCGATCTGCTGAAGATAGGCGAAGAGACGGGCGATGTGCCGGGATCGCTGCAGAATATCGCGGAGACGTATGAGAACGAGCTGACCCTCCAGTTACGGGTTATGACGAATTTGATCGAGCCAATCATGATTATTTGCATGGCGGTCATGGTGGGCGGTCTCTTGTTCAGCATTTTGTCGGCGATGTTCGCGATCACAAGCACGCTGAGCAAATGATGAAGGCCAAATCGACATTGGCTAAGGAAATGGAGAATGCCATCGGCGTGGCGGGTGTGTTCGAAGAAGTTTTGAGACGGCGCGCAGCGGAGTGCGCGCCCTACCAGGGTGCGCTCAGCCGGGCATTCACGTTGATTGAGCTCATGGTAGTGGTGGGGATTATCGCGGTGATCATGAGCATTTCGATCCCATTCATGTATCACGAGTTGCATCCGGATTCGTTGAAAAAGGTGACGAAGGAATTGATGGAATTGTGCAAGGATGCGCGCGCATACGCGGTATTGAACAATGTGGAAACGGACCTGGTGATTCACCGGGAACTACGGCAGATCGATATCCAGCCCGGCAGCCGCGGAATCCAACCCAGCGCGCAGAATGGACTTTTTAGTCCTGGCGTCTCAGGGCAGGCGTGGCGAATGGCGGACCAGCAGCCATCCAGCGGGGCTTCGGGCGGCATGAATGCGATCAAGTTGCCGGACACAGTCATCATCGAAGGCGTCGGCATAAACGGCGATGATTGGACAGAAGATGAAATTGCGCGGGTTCGATTTTATCCGACCGGGACGAGCGATGAATTCACCATTATTTTGCTGTCCTCGAGCGGCGAACGACGGAACGTGTGGCTCGATGCCGCGACCGGTTTTCCGGACTTCGAAGTGGATTCGCAAAAATTTAAGGCAAAGTAAAATGCAAATCCGACTGCCATCGAGCACTCAGGACAAAACCGGCAATATACCGACGCCATTGGCGACCGGCGCTTCGGAGCGAACGAGCGCATTTACCATCCTGGAGGTAATCATCGCCTGCGCGATTTTTTTCATGGTGGTGTTTGCGTTGCTGGAGGTTGTGGTGCAGGGCCTGAGCGCCGCGCGCAGCTTGCAGCAGCGCGAACCAGATGCCGGGATGCTGGCGGCAATTTTAAGCATGACCAATAAATTGGAAGAGACGACCGAGGAAGGCGATTTCGAGAACCTTGCTCCCGGGCTGTATCCAGGTTATCGGTGGGCGCGGAGTGTCGAACAGGTCGGGAGCAACGGACTATTTCAGGTGGATTACATTGTTTATTATGCGAAAAGCCACGGCAAACGCGGGCTTTCCGAGGCGCACATGAGCATGCTGCTCTTCAAGCCGGATTCCCCGCCCGGCGCGAGATTCTCAGGAAGATAAGGCCAATGAAGATGCGCCCCCATCATTTAAATCCTAATCGTAATTCTTTTGGAACGAAGATTATGAGTAGGAATAAGATTAGGATTAGAAACGGAAAAGCGGCGGGCCAGCACGGGTTTACACTGCTGGAGATCATGATCGCGATGTTCATCTTCGCCATGGTGCTCACGGCCATATACTCAACGTGGACTGGGATCTTAAAGGGCACGCAATCGGGGATTAAAGCAGCGCAAGATGTGCAGAGATCTCGAATCACGATTAACGCTTTGGAGCAATCGCTGGTGACCGCAGTTGTTTATAACGAGAATATCAAGTGGTACTATTTCATAGCGAACTCGAAGGGAGACATGGGCGAATTGTCATTCGTGGCGAAGTTGCCGCCCTCGTTTTTGAGCGGAGGCCGCTTTGGGGATGCAAGTTTACGCCGGGTGAGCTTTTACACGCAGCCAGGTGAAAACGGAATGTCCGAGTTGGTGATGGACCAGGTGCCGATCCTTTGGAACACGAACGATTCAGAATTGAGAGGACACTCGATCACGCTAGCGCGCGACGTCTCGAAGTTTGAACTGGAATTTTATGATCCGCAGAAGAAAGATTGGGTCACCGAGTGGGTGAATACCAATTCGCTACCTCCACTGGTGCACATCATTTTGGAACTGGGAAAAACCAGTGGCTCATCCAAGCCGGCCGACGTGGTTGCGCGCATGATAGCCATTCCTTCGCAAGTGGTTGCAGGCGTGCAAGCCGGGCCAGGGCCGACGCCCGGCACAACGCCCCCGGGAGGCATTCCACCCGGTGGTGTTCCACCAGGAGGATATCCGGGCGGCGGGATCACACCACCAGGCGGGATTAACCCGATTCCAAATCGAGGCTTCCAATGACAATCAAACTTCGTCACGAAAATTCCGGGATCGCGCTCATCATCGTGATGGTTGTGACGACGTTTTTGGCGATCCTGGCAGGTGGGTTTGCTTATTCCATGAAAGTGGAGACCAAGCTGGCGCGCAACGCGTCTTTCGAGACTGATTTCGAGTGGATGGCGCGTTCTGGTGCTGAGTTGGCGAAATGGGTGCTGGCGCAAAGCTCGACCGGGCCAGGAGTGCAATATGATGCGTTGAACCAGCGCTGGGCCGGCGGGCTGGGGAATACCAATGATGGCCTCGAGGGGATCGATTTAAAGAATTATCCAGTGGGCGATGCGCAATCTGGCGGGGGAACGTTGTCAGTGGAGATTGTGGACCACGATCGCAAATTCAACATCAACGTAGCGGACGAAGTGATTCTGAAACAGGCGCTAAATCTCATGGGTGTCGATGCGGGAGAGATCCCGACGGTCGTCGATTCCATTTTGGATTGGCGCGATCCTGATGATAGTCCGCGCAGCAGTGGCGCCGAGACGAGTCATTATCAGCCACTCGGGATTTATTGCAAAAACGGGCCGCTGGATGACATCACCGAATTGCTTTATATCAATGGAATCACGCACAACATGTATTACGGACCAGGTGCGGTCGGGCGTGTGCTCACGACGCATCAGAACAGCCAACGCAATCCGCGCGGGAGCAAGTTCGAGGAGCCGACCTACTCAGTGGGTTTGATGGATTTGTTCACGACGACCTCGAGCCGGCTGCTGAATATCAACACGGCCTCTCCGCAGACACTCCAAATTTTTCCTGAGATCGACGAGAACGTAGCCAATGCCATTGTCACCGCGCGCAATGGACCTGATGGCGTCCAGGGAACGGATGACGACACGCCGTTCCGCAGCCCGCAGGAATTGGGGCGCGTGCCGGGTATTAATCCCGCGGCGGCGATGCAATTTGCGCGGTATTTCACAGTGCGCAGTTTGATTTTTGAAGCGAAGATCGGCGTGAACCTGGCCGGAGAGACACGGCAATACGTAGCGCTGCTGCGTCGAAACGGGGCGAAAGACATTCAGATTCTGCATCTGAACCGCGCGAACTAACCCTTCTCTTTTCCGCTTGGGTAAAATCATTTTCATCACCGGCACGGATACGGGGGTGGGAAAGACGCTTCTCACCGGTTTATTGCTCTGTCATTTACGACAGACCGGAATTCACGCGCTGGCTGTGAAGCCCTTTTGTTCCGGAGGCCGCGCGGATGCGGAACTACTTTATCAACTGCAGGACGGCGAAATTGATTTGAGCGAGGTCAACCGGTTTCATTTTAAGCGGGCGGTTGCGCCTGGTGTACTCGCCGAGTCCAACAAAATTGCTCTCGGAAGAGTTGTGGAAGCTCTCGAAAAGACGGCCCATAAATGCGAGTGCCTGTTAGTGGAAGGAATCGGCGGGTTGATGGTGCCACTCGGGAAAAACTTTTTTGTGCGGGATTTGATTGGGCGTTTGGAGTGCGAAGTGTTGGTAGTTTCGAGGAATCAACTGGGGACGCTGAATCATACGATATTAACGGTCCAAAGCTTGAAACAAGCGGGCATTCTGCGCCAAAAAGTAGTACTGATGGGGCAGCAAAAACGTGATTTTTCGGCGCAATTCAACGAAATTTTTTTGAGAAAGGCACTTGCGCCGATAGGGGTCATGGCCGTAAGGTTTTTGGGTGCAGGTGCTGGTGATTTTGGGGTGATTCGGGGGGTTGCAAATAAAAGTAAAAAAGTGCTTGCGCGGTTGGTGGGTTGATATAAAGTCACCGAACGTTCTTTGGAACGCAGAGAAAATCAGCAGTGAAAAAAAGCTGTTGACAGTGCGGAGAGAGGCCAGTAGCTTGACCGCACTAAATACGAAGGTCTGAGAGGCCGAGTTAAAAAGAGATAAATCGGCGCTCGGACATTTTTGTCCCCAAAAGCGGGACCGGGTTGAAAAACCCACATGATTTTTTCGGACCATTGGGTCCGGACTGCTCTTTGAAAATTGAGATGTGCGATAAGTTTTGAGAGCCCCTTTGATGGCTCATCTGAAGTTAGTTACGGATGAGCGATCGGAGAGTTTTAATAAAATTGCAATAGAAAATAGTGAGCCTGAGGGAAGCAATTCTTTCAGGTGATCACAGTTTCAAGCTAACGTTTTTAACGGAGAGTTTGATTCTGGCTCAGAACGAACGCTGGCGGCGTGGATAAGACATGCAAGTCGAACGCTGATTACAGGGTAGCAATATTCTGTGATCGGAGTGGCGCAAGGGTGCGTAACACGTGGGTAATCTGCCGCGAAGACCGGGATAACTTGCTGAAAGGCGAGCTAATACCGGATGTGGAATTTTGAAGGCATCTTTGGAATTCTGAAGCTGGGGACCGCAAGGCCTGGCACTTCGCGATGAGCCCGCGGCCTATCAGCTAGTTGGTGAGGTAACGGCTCACCAAGGCTAAGACGGGTAGCTGGTCTGAGAGGACGACCAGCCTCACTGGAACTGAGAGACGGTCCAGACACCTACGGGTGGCAGCAGTCGAGAATTTTTCACAATGGGCGAAAGCCTGATGGAGCGACGCCGCGTGGGGGATGAAGGGCTTCGGCTCGTAAACCCCTGTCATTCGCGAACAAACCTCATTCATTAACACTGAGTGAGCTGATAGTAGCGGAAGAGGAAGGGACGGCTAACTCTGTGCCAGCAGCCGCGGTAATACAGAGGTCCCAAGCGTTGTTCGGATTCACTGGGCGTAAAGGGTGCGTAGGTGGTTCTGCAAGTCTGATGTGAAATCTCCGGGCTTAACCCGGAAACTGCATTGGAAACTGCAGGGCTGGAGTGTTGGAGGGGGGACTGGAATTCTCGGTGTAGCAGTGAAATGCGTAGATATCGAGAGGAACACCAGTGGCGAAGGCGAGTCCCTGGACAAAACCTGACACTGAGGCACGAAAGCTAGGGGAGCAAACAGGATTAGATACCCTGGTAGTCCTAGCCGTAAACGGTGCTTGCTTGCTGTAAAAGGAATCGACCCCTTTTGTGGCGAAGCCAACGCGATAAGCAAGCCGCCTGGGAAGTACGGTCGCAAGATTAAAACTCAAAGAAATTGACGGGGGCCTGCACAAGCGGTGGAGTATGTGGCTTAATTCGATGCAACGCGAAGAACCTTACCTGGCCTTGACATGCACGTAGTAGAAG
>DASWRJ010000041.1:0-2363 GCA_036403255.1 Verrucomicrobiia bacterium | reverse complement strand
ATCCGAATGTCCGCGTAACTCGCGCCGAGCTTGCGGGCTGTGCTCATCGCCTGGTCGGCTAGCTTCTGCAACTGCGCACGGTCAAGCCGGTGATATTCATCCGCTGCCGAAGCTTGCCTGGCGGCCCACAAGCCCGGGCTCGCCGCCGCCATGGCAGATATTCCGGCGGCCTTCACAAAATCTCTTCGATTCATTTGCGAAAGTGTCTGGCCAAGGGAGACAAGTCTCAAGCTGAAAAACAGGTATAGGCCGTGAAACCAGAACATTGGAGCATTTCGGCATCATTTGCGATGCAGGGAACAAACAAACTTTGCAGTTCCAAATTTTCCACGCACGGCTATTTTCGATTCGATTATGAAATCTTTACTTACAATTGGTTTAATTGGGCTGCTCGGAATGCATGCCGGAGCGGCGGATATAAAAATTGCCACGGTGGATTTACAGCGCGTATTGAGTGATTACAAATCAGCACAAGCCGCCTTGAACGCCATAAAAATTCAGGAAGTTTCGTTCCGGAACGAGATCAATGGTCTGCGGCTCGAAGCGCAAAAACTCTTTAAGGAAACCGAAGACCTCCGCGCGTCCGGCGCAGATGCGTCCTTAAGCACGGCCGAACGCGAAAAGCGCCGCAAGGAATTGGAAAGCAAGGTTCAGGATTTAAACTCGCTGCAGCTCAGATATGAGGACCGTCGGACCCAAGGCGAAGCGCAACTGCAATTGACCTGGGATGGCGCTCGCAAGAAGCTGCTTTCGGAGGTTGTCTCAGCCGCTCGCGAAATGGGAGACAAAGAAGGATTTCATCTGGTGCTCAATTGTGATAACCAGAATCCACCCGCGGGGGAAGTCATTTTTTCAAAGGGCGTGCCGGATTTGACCGAGAAGGTGCTGACGAGCTTAAATCGAGCGGCAGTGGAAACACCCGGCCCAAAAGGACCAAGGGCCAAATGAATCTTTCATAGACGAGCCAACTGGAAGCCATCCATGACGCTCGGAATTTTATAGTTTCAAATGCTGCCGCCATGGCCAAAGCAAATTTCGCAATCCATATAGTTCCCAGGCAAACGGGATGTAACCGAGATAACCTAGCAATGGCATTTCGAACAGGCACGGATCCTTTACGCCAGGGGTGTCATAGACCCATTTCGGGAACGAATAATAATTCCACATCTCCCAAAAAAATCCGCAGAGGAGCGCGCCCAATGCCAGGGCTACGACTGGCCGCCAATCTCCCTGGTGCAAATAGTCCAAAAAGCAAGGCCGCCGGAGCAAGCCATTAATTCCTTCCAAAATTAGCACGAGCGATGTCCAAACAAAAGGATAACAAGTCCTGGGCCAGCGCCAGGTGAGCCAAAACATAATCGCCCCAACCGCTAAACACGAAAGGCGCATCCACGGTCTGGCCGAGACATGCGGCCCTTTCTCAAGTCGCTGCATCACTGGAAGGCTGCGCATGAATTCAGCGGATTCAAAGACTGACGGCATGACCGTGGAAAACGAAACCGAAGAAAGGATAAAATATTCAAGGCCAGTGAATTGGTTCCCGCCCATGTATTTCCAGTTGTGAGTGCGACTATTGATCCATTCAAAGAGCCACCAGGCAGGCGCTGAGAGCACAAACAAGAGCACGAATTGCAGCGGAGAACGCGACAGAAGCGAATCGCCCCGGCGCGTCAGGACGAGTGCGTCCATCACCAGAATGTAACCGAGCCAAAGAGGGAAAAAGAGATAGGCCGTTCGGGTGCCGGGCAGGCACCAGTTAAGCGGCCAGAAAATTCCTATCAGAATGAGTCCGAACCACCCCTGTGGTTTGCGCACAAATTCAAAAAACTTCATCACAAGCGAGTTCAGTATCCGACGCCGAAATTACTCCGGGCTTCTGCCGCAGCCAAAGCAAAAATAAACATCAAGGCAAGTGCCCATTTGCCGATTTTGAGTGCATGAGCCACAGTAAAGCAGAGGCAGGGGGGAACAAATTGAGTATGGAGCGGGTTCTCATCCAAATTAAGAACAAGCAGGACCGGGAGTTATTGGAGGAGTGGCTTTCCAAGTCTTACGAAATCGTCACGCTCGGCCAGGATCAGGAGCATCCGCTGGACGTGCCGTTTGACCTGGCAATACTCGATGGACCAACTATCAAAGCAAACCGCGGGCTAGTGGCCAAGCGCCGCAACGAGGAAGAACCGGTCATGCTGCCTTTTCTGCTCCTCTCAGTGCGCCGCCGTGGAACGTTTCCTGCGCGACATCTCGGGAATCTGGGCAAGCTGGTGGACGATCTCATTTTCCGCCCGCTCGACCAGGCTGAACTCAAGGCGCGTGTGGCGAATCTACTGCGCATGCGGCGTATTTCGCTCGAACTAAAAAAA
>DASWRJ010000040.1:0-6882 GCA_036403255.1 Verrucomicrobiia bacterium | reverse complement strand
ATCAAAAGCTATATTCGCTGGAATGCCATGGCCATGGTTGTGAATGCCAATCGCAAGCACAACGGCATTGGCGGCCACATCTCCACCTACGCATCCTCAGCCACTCTTTACGAAGTGGCATTTAACCATTTTTTCCGCGGCGGAGCCGATGGCCCGGCTGACATCGTTTTCTTCCAAGGCCACGCAACTCCTGGAAATTATGCCCGTGCCTACCTTGAAGGCCGGCTTGAAGAGCATCATCTCCAAAATTTCCGCCAGGAACTCGCCCCGGGCGGCGGTCTTTCCTCGTATCCGCATCCCTACTTGATGCCCGATTTTTGGCAATTCCCCACCGTCTCGATGGGCCTCGGGCCGATCATGTCCATCTATACCGCCCAATTCAATCGCTACCTCCAGGCCCGCAATCTGGTCAAATGGGAACGCGAACCGAAGGTTTGGTGCTTTGTGGGTGATGGCGAAACCGATGAACCCGAGACGCTCGGTCAACTCGCTCTCGCGGGCCGTGAGCAACTTGACAATTTAGTTTGGGTGGTCAATTGCAACTTGCAACGTCTTGATGGCCCTGTCCGAGGCAATGGCAAAATTATCCAGGAACTTGAAGGGGTCTTCCGCGGCGCAGGCTGGAATGTCATCAAAGTAATCTGGGGCTCGGATTGGGACGAACTGCTGAAGAAGGACACCAAAGGGCTCCTTCTCAAACGCATGGAAGAGACCGTCGATGGTGAATATCAAAAATATTCAGTGGAGCCTGGCAGCTACATTCGGAAACATTTCTTCGGTGAGTATCCCGAGTTGCTCGAATTGGTCAGCCACTTCACCGATGACCAGCTCCGCAAAATGTATCGTGGCGGTCATGACTCCCGAAAAGTCTTTGCCGCTTACAAAGCTGCCATGGAGCATAAGGGCGAACCAACGGTTATCCTCGCCAAAACTATTAAAGGCTACGGCCTCGGTGAAGCTGGTGAAGGCCGCAACATCACTCACCAGCAAAAGAAGCTCAATGAAAAGGAGCTCCGCGAATTTCGCAAGCGCTTCAATATTCCCATTGACGACGATGTCATTGCCGAGACGCCTTTCTACCGGCCTCCGCCCGACAGCCCGGAAATAAAATATCTGCAGGAGCGCCGCAAAGCCCTGGGCGGCTATTTGCCCAAGCGCACTGTCAAAGCCGAGCCCCTCGACATCCCGCCGCTGGCTTCGTTCGGCGAGTTTTTGAAGGGCGGCGGCAGCACCGAAGTCTCCACCACCATGGCCTTCGTTCGCCTGCTGAGCACGTTGCTGCGTAACAAGGATATTGGCCGCCGCATCGTGCCGATCATACCTGATGAGGCCCGCACCTTCGGCATGGATGCACTCTTTCGTGAGATCGGCATTTATTCTCCCAAGGGTCAGCTTTACGAGCCGGTCGATCGCGAGTCACTCCTTTATTATCACGAAGCCAAAGACGGCCAGATTCTTGAAATAGGCATCGACGAAGCCGGCTCCATGGCTGCCTTTACTGCCGCCGGCACCGCCTACGCCACGCATGGGATCAACATGATCCCTTTTTACATCTATTACTCGATGTTTGGTTTCCAACGTGTCGGTGACCAGATGTGGCTCGCCGGCGACATTATGGCCAAAGGCTTCCTTCTCGGTGGCACCGCGGGCCGCACCACTCTCAATGGCGAGGGTCTTCAACATGAAGATGGCCATAGCCTCTTGCTCGCGAGCACCATCCCGAATCTCATGGTCTATGACGCAGCTTTCTCCTACGAGATTGCTGCCATCATTCAAGATGGCATGCGCCGGATGTACCACGATGGCCAGAACATTTTTTATTATCTCACCCTTTACAACGAAAATTATCCCATGCCGGCCATGCCCGCCGGTGTCGAAGATGGCATCCTCAAAGGCCTCTATAAATTTAAACAAGGTGCCGAAGGCAAAAAACATAAAGCGCAAATCTTCGGCAGTGGCCCGATCATTCGCAGCGCGCTTCAGGCCCAAACTATCCTCGCGGATAAGTACGACGTCTCCGCAGATGTGTGGAGCGCGACCAGCTACCGCCGGTTGCGCAATGAAACACTCGAAACACAGCGTTGGAATCTGCTCCACCCGGAAGCCCAACCGCGCAAATCCTATTTGCAAAACCTGCTCGAACCTGAGAAAGGCGTCTTCGTCGCCGTTTCTGATTTCATGAAAATCGTCCCCGACCAAATCGCCCCGTGGGTCCCGGGCGGATTAACCACCTTGGGCACGGATGGCTTTGGCCGCAGCGACACACGCGAGAATCTCCGGCGCTTCTTCGAGATCGACGCCAACATGGTCGTCGTTGCGACCCTTAATGCACTTGCCCAAAAGGGCCAAATTGATAAGGGGCTTGTCGCCAAAGCCATTAAAGACCTCGAAATCAATCCCGAAAAAATTCATCCCAGTGTTGTCTAATTGAAGCTTGCGGGCGCAGTTGCATGGCAATTGCCGCGCAAATTTTAGCGGTTGATTAGGAACTCAACGCGCTTTCGCTGGGGGCGAACATTTCTTCCTTTATCTGAAATTCTGCCTGTGGTCCTTACTCACCTGCTCTGCGGGTCTTACCTCACTTAAAAAGATGGCGTATAATTTGAAATAACCCTGATCACCGCTATATTGGGAGCGAGGAAAATGTATGGATACTGAACAAGCCACTGAATCCCAAACAGTCCAGCGCTTGCGCGACATGCAACAGCGCTTTGGTGAAAAAGCCAAAAACGTCAGCGACATCACTGATCGTTACGTCCACGAAAATGCCTGGAAAACTATCGGGCTGGCCGTGGCCATTGGATTCATCGCGGGATTTCTTGTGGGTAATAGGGACTGAAATCACCGGGCGGGCTTTCACCCGCCCCCTTTCTTTCCTGCCTCGTCCTGTCAGGCCCCTCACCTTTTTACCAGCCATACCCCGGCCAATAGCAAAATCATTCCAATGACACGCGTCAGTGTCATTGGCTTGCACGGAATGCCAAACCATCCATTGTGATCGATCAGCAGAGCCGTTAGCAACTGCCCCACAATCCCGAGCACGACCGCATATCCAACACCCAGGCGCGGAAAAATCCATGCAGCAATGCTGATGATGACTACTCCGCATACGCCGCCCAGGTAGAGATGAGGCGGCACTTTCGCCAGGCTTTGTAACGTTCGTCCGCCAGGCGCCACCAAAAAGATGACAAACGTGCCCAGGAGCACGATAGAAGTGTTGATCATCAGCGCCTGCGGAAAGCTCGTTTGCCGCGCCAGCGCCGCATTGAATGTCCCTTGAAAAGACGAAGCCACGCCCAGCAATAGCGCAAGCAGGATGTAAAGTAGCAAAACCATTCGGGCTATCATTGACAATTGCTACCCATACAAACAAGCGATTCCAACTAAAGCTACCGGCCCAATTCCAGCAACAGCCGCCAAATACTTGCCTTTCTCGTTGACCTCCTGCCGCGCAAAGGTTTATCAATACTTAACTCCTTATGCCCGCGCACATTACTTCGACTCCACTCAATCGTCGCACGTTTCTTCGCGGCGCTGGATTTTGCCTGGCACTCCCGTTTTTGGAAGCCATGCTCCCGCGCATGGCTTTTGCAGAGGTTGCAACTGGCAAGCCCCGTCGGATGGTCTGTATTCAGACCAATATGGGCATTCTGCCGCAATTCTTTTTCCCGGAGAAGCCCGGACGCGATTATACACTCAGCCCGTATCTCCAGCGTCTGGCCACGTTCCGCGATCAGTTCACGGTTTTTTCTGGTGTCAGCCATCCCGGAGTTACGGGCGGCCACACGGCCGAGCGCTGCTTCCTTACCGGCACACCCCATCCGGAGCGCGGGGGCTTTCGCAATTGGGTTTCTCTCGACCAATTTGCCGCCGAGCAATTAGGCAACCAGACGCGTTACCCCTCCCTCACGCTCGCCGTAAGTGGCGAAGGCAATGCCACACTGAGCTATACCCGCAGCGGAGCGCCTATTCCATCCGAGCGCAGCCCGAAGCGGCTCTATCAGAAACTATTCATCCAGGGCAAGCCAGACGAAGTCGCTGCCAATGTCGAAGCACTGCGCCAGGGTCGAAGCATGCTCGATTTTCTCGGCGCTCAATCGCGTCGCTTAAACGGCGCGCTTTCCAAATCCGATCAAGAGCGCATGGACCAATATTTCACCTCCGTCCGTGAGTTGGAGCAGCGGCTCCATAGCGCCGAGGTATGGGAGCACAAGCCCAAGCCCATTGTGACCGAGAAACCTCCCGAAGACATCGAAGACCAGCGTGAGTTCGCTCAGAAAACAAGGTTCATGTTCGATGTCGTGAAGCTGGCCATCGAGACGGATTCGACTCGTCTCATCACTCTTTTCATCGACACGACTGTCATCCACAACATCACCCATCACGGCAATCGCCCCGAAGTGCTTGCCGAATTGCGGGCCAAAGAGGAAAGCCAATTCGACGCGCTCGCTGGATTTCTCAAGGCATTGAGCACCGCCAAAGAACAGGACGAGCCGCTTCTAGCTCGCACGATGGTGCTTTACGGCACCTGCATGGGGAGCGCTAATTCTCACTCGAATGTTAATCTTCCCATGCTCCTGGCCGGTGGCGGCTTTAAGCATGGCCAGCATCTCGCCTTTGATCAGCAAAACAATTATCCTGTGGCAAACCTCCATCTCTCCATGCTCCAGCGGCTTGGCATCGAGACGAACACGTTCTCAACCAGCAAAGGCGCCATGCGCGGGCTCGAGATGGCTTAACATCCCAACATTTTCTTCAGCACGATTTGCCCGTCCCGAAAAAGTCCTGCCTAAATATCAACCGCAATGATCTTCGCCGCTTCTCTCTCGCTGAAAAAATCTTCGGTGCTCCTTCTTGCGTTCTTCCTCCCATTCTCAATTATTGCAGATACAATTAAATTCTTTAATTCCTATTGCTTCGAGTGCCATGACACCGAGACACGCAAAGGAAATCTGGATCTCACAAAGCAAAACACCGATTTCAGCAATGCTGAATCCTTTGCTCGCTGGGTGAAAATTTACGACCGGATAGCCTCTGGAGAAATGCCCCCAAAGAAGAAGGCTCGCCCTCCTAAACATGAGATTGCCAGTACCGAAAAATGGCTGCGCGATGCGTTGCTCCAAGCCGAGCAACAAGCCCAGGCCGGGCAAGGCCGCACCAAAGTTCGCCGCCTGACGCGTGGTGAATATGAAAACACCATGCGCGATCTTTTCGACATGCCCGGACTTGCCTTGCAGGGCGATTTGCCTGCCGACGGCCTGGCGCACGGTTTTGATAACAACAACGAGGCGCTGGATATCTCGCACGTGAATCTGGCGAAATATGTCGAAGCTGCCGAGCGCACTCTCGATCTGGCCATCGCCACCCGGCCAACCGCGCCCAGCGTGCAAAAGCGCCGCATCTCGCTTGCGAACCCGGCCGGTTTCGTGGCCCACGTAATAATGAATGGAGACGGTGTTCTGCTGAAAAACAAGCAACCCGATCCCGATTTCCCGCCGGTCGGCGAACAAAGCCACCTCGATCAGGGAGCGCATGAGCGGATGGGCTCTTTCAACAATGGCGCCAGCGTCGGCTTATTCCGGCATGAAGATGAATCCATGAGTCCCTACTTCATGGATCATGTCACCATTTACCCAGGTCTTTATCGCATTCGCACTTCGCTCTGGAGCTTCCAATGGGACAAAGGACAGGTTTTGCCTTCCCGTGGAACTGAAGCCGCCCGCCTCTCGGTAGTGCAACTCACCGGCGATGGCCGTGGCGGGCAACATCCCAGTTATGTGCTCGGCTATTACGATGCGCCTTCGCTCCACGAAACTGAGCACGAGGTCGTCCATTGGCTCAATCACAATGAGATCATCGGATTCAATGTCGCTTCGCTCGCGCCGGTCGCCAATTACTCACGCAAGGGACGCGCTCTGGCATTCACTGGGCCGGGGATCACATGCGACTGGCTTGATATCGAAGGACCTCTGCATGATGTTTGGCCACCCCAAAGCCATCGCATGCTCTTTGGCGAGTTGCCACTGGCCGAATTTAAATCTTCTGAAAATAAAGGCATCCGCGGCCCCGTGCGGAAGCAGATTCGCCAAATCGGCGCGGGTAAGAATCGGCCGGATCCGGAGAAGGGCGTTTGGACCGTCGCAAGCAGCCAGCCAATGGCCGATGCGGACCACTTGCTCGCCGAATTCCTGCCCAAAGCTTTTCGCCGTCCGGTTTCTGAGACTGTTCGCAACGAATATTTAGCGAAATTCAATGAACGCATTCAGGCCGGTGACTGCTTTGAAAGCGCAATGCGCTGGGTTTATCGGGCCGCTCTTTGTTCACCCGATTTTCTTTATCGGATCGAGCCTCCTGGCCCGCTCGATGATTATGCTTTGGCCTGTCGCCTCTCCTATTTTTTGTGGAATTCCATGCCTGATCAAAAACTTATAAAGCTGGCCGAACAAAGGAGGTTAAAAAAGTCCACGGTCCTGCGTGCCGAGGTCGAGCGGATGCTGCAAGACCCAAAATCGCAAAGGTTCATTGAGGATTTTGTCGGGCAATGGCTCAAGTTGCGTCAGATTGCCGCCAACGATCCGGACAAGAAGTTATATCCTGAGTTCAGCCCCTATTTGCAGGATTCCATGGTGGCCGAGACCCGCGCCTATTTCCGTGAATTGCTCGATAAAAACCTCGATGCCCGGTACTTGGTGCGTTCTGATTTCGCAATGCTCAATGAAAAACTTGCGGTCCATTATGGAATTCCGGGAGTGATTGGCTCACAAATCAGGCGCGTCGCGCTCCCCAGGAATTGTACCCGCGGCGGCTTTCTCACCCAGGCCGCAGTGCTCAAAGTCACGGCCAACGGGACAACGACTTCGCCCGTGCCTCGTGGCGCATTTG
>DASWRJ010000039.1:0-4712 GCA_036403255.1 Verrucomicrobiia bacterium | reverse complement strand
CGGCAGCGCGGGAAGCTTCTAAATCGTCTTTACGCTGACGGAGGCTCTTGAAGAACTCATAACCTTCGCGCAGGCGGCGCACGCAAACGTCTTTATCCTCCAACATTGTCTTGATAATCCGCAAAATCGGCTTGGGCCGCAGATAATATGCCCTGTAAAACTTATCTACCGCCTCGAAAATTTCTTCTTTATTCAGCTCTGGATATTCGAGGGTGGACTGCTGGAAACCATCTCCTTCCACCAGATCAGTCTTGTCCTTTTTCACAAACCACCCGTTTTGGCGCGCCATATCGTAAAGTTCCGTTCCTGGATAAGGCGCGGCCAGACTCACTTGCAGGCTGAAGACATCAAGCTCCTTTGCAAAATTTATCGTATTCTCGATGCTCTGGCGCGTCTCGACCGGCAAACCTAAAATAAACGTGCCATGAATTACGACATCAGCCGCGTGACATGACTTCGTAAATTTACGCATCTCCTCCATCGTAACGCCCTTCTTAATGCGTTTCAGGATGTCCTCGTTTCCGGATTCGTATCCGACCAGGAACAGCCGCAGCCCTGAGTCCTTGAAAAACTTTATTGTATCGTAATCGATATTTGCCCGGCTGTTGCACGACCAGTTTACTCCCAGCGGCGCAAGTTTCTTCGCGATTTCGCGTGCCCGTGGCAGATTCGCCGTAAACGTATCGTCATCGAAGAAAAACTCTTTCACCTGCGGGAACAGCTTCTTCATGTAAGCCATTTCGTCCGCCACATTCTGGGCCGAACGCACTCGGTATTTATGCCCGCCTATGGTCTGCGGCCAAAGGCAAAAGGTGCATTGTGCCGGGCAACCGCGTCCCGTGTACATGCTGATATAAGGATGCAGCAAATAACCAATGAAATACTTCTCGATCTGCAAGTCGCGCTTATAGACATCCGCCACCCAGGGCAGCACATCCATATTCGAGATCATCTCGCGTTCGGGATTATGCACGATCTTGCCGTCCGCAGCGCGATAGGAAAGCCCGGAGATGGTTTCCAGTGGCCGGTCTTCGGCAACTTCCTTGCACGTGAAATCGAATTCCTTGCGTCCCACCCAATCAATCGCTGGAGATGCCTTCAGCGTTTCTGCCGGCAATACCGCTGCGTGAGCGCCCACAAATCCAATCTTCGTTTCAGGTCGATTCCTTTTAATGGCCTCTGCCACCTTGCTGTCATTCTTCAACGATGGCGTCGACGTATGAATAATCACGTGATCGTACGCCTTCGCCTCCTCAAGACATTTTTTGATGTCGATGTCGTGCGGCGGGCAATCGAGCAGCTTTGCATTCGGCACCAAGGCGGCGGGTTGCGCGAGCCACGTCGGATACCAAAAGCTGGTCACTTCTCGCCGAGCCTGATAACGCGAGCCTGCGCCGCCATCAAATCCATCAAAGCTGGGTGGCGATAAAAATAATGTCTTACTCATATATCAATTGGCTGATTTTATTTCTGCCCACTTGCCCGTTCAAAAGCTCCGAATTCCCGCGCTAAATCAATGCCCCCGCCCTTCTTTATCATAGGGCAGCTTAAAAATAGGCACCGCCAGCGCTACAATCAAAATCACTATGGCCGTCAACGCTCCCGCTGCCAGTCCCCCATAGAGCGCGATCGGGTTCCAGCGTTTTGTCATGAGCACATAAATTCCAGACGCTGCCCCGGCCGGAATGGCCAATAGGATCAAAGTCATTTTCAGGCATGTGCCCCAGCACACCGCTCTGCGCCCTCTGCGATTCTTAACCAGAGTCCAATCCATCAGGCTTCCTTTTTGGCCGTCGCTATTCTGGCCAAAAGTTCCTCCCGTTGCGTTGCTTCCCCGGATCCGCAACTACTTTCCCCGGCATGGTCCTCCACTTTGCGCGAGAAGGCCGACTGCCCGGTGATTTTGGAGGGACGCGCATTAATTGCCGCCTTTGCCTCAGCCAAATGCCCTTTCCCAACCGACGCGCCGTTAAAAGCACGCCTCTCCAGCTCCACGCTGAACTGATAGGGCTTCGGGCGCGGCATAAAATTGTACATAAAATTCTGCCAGGTATCCCGGATGCTCGTGCTCAGCGCGCCTGCCTGCTCATAGCCGCAGTGCATCATGCAATTTTCGCAACGCGGATCGCGCGCCACTCCATCCACCACACCGTATTTGTCCCAATCGACCTTCTCCAGCATGTCCTGGTAACTGGCATGATGTCCGTCGGTCATGACGTAACAAGGCGCTTTCCAGCCGCGAATGTTATACGTCGGAATCGCCCACGTCACGCAAGTCAACTCCCGCTTGCCCGCCAGAAACTCCTGGTAAGCCGGCGTGCCGAATAGCGGGAACAATTTGCCCCAGCGTTCGACATCTTTAAATTTTTGCCGCGTCAAATCCCGCGTCAGAAAAAACTCTTTCGGGTCTTTATCGAGCCGCTTCACCATGTCTTTTTTGGCGGCGTCGTAATCATATCCCGGTGAAATCGTATGCCCATCGCAGCCCAGAGCGCTGAGGAACTTGAACATATCCTCGATCTCGCCCACATTCGTCTCTTTATAGACGGTTGTGTTTGTCGCGACTTGATAGCCAAGAATCTTCGCCATTTTCATCGCGGCCACGCATTCCTTGAACACTCCCTCGCGTTCGACGATCAGATCGTGAGTATATTCCAGACCATCCACATGCACGTTCCAATACATCCACTTACTTGGCTTTATTGTGCTTTTCTGCCGGGCCTTCTCGTCCGCATTGCGAATCTGCTCAGCGTCCTTTACGGTGACCAGCTTCTCCTCCAGCAATTTCTCCAGCCGAGCTGCCATGTCCGCGGACCAATGCGCGGCCATGTAGTCCCGCATCTTTTTCCGCATGAACATCCCATTCGTGCAGATGTAATCTATCCGCCCCTGCGCCAAAATCCCATTCACCAATTCCTCGATTTGCGGGTAGATCAGCGGTTCACCGCCGCAGATGGATACCATCGGCGCATCACACTCCTCCGCCGCCCCGAGGCACTGCTCGAGTGGCACAATGTCCTTTAAACTCGTGGATTACTCCCGGATTCGCCCGCAACCCGTGCAGGTCAGATTACAGGTGTGCAGCGGTTCCAATTGCAATACCAGTGCAAATTTGGGTGTGGCCCGCCGCTTGTGTCGAATGATGTGCCGGGCGATCTTCGCCGTAAGCGCCAGAGGAAATCGCATATTTATTTAAATGGACGGAGTTAAGTTTTTGGCTAACTCTGAAGAGGATGGCTGAACAGATTGGGATGGCGCCGCAGAAAGGACCGGCGGGTCCGCTGACTCAGTTTTGCCCAAGCCAGGTATTCGAAACAGAAGAGGTGAAACGCTTTGGGAAGCATTTATGCCGCTGCACCCTGACCCGCGCAGAACAAAAGCTGGCAAATACGCCAGTCGTAAAGATTTCCATACCAATCTCACGCGGGGAACTATAGAGAATCGAAGCATGATGGCAATATCTAATTCGCCGCTCAGTTGTAGGGTCAAGAGCCGGCTCCATCCCTACTTGCATTGGTCCAAATTTCCGTGCCAACTCTCGCGTCATCATCCGCTTGCATCATGGGCCTTCGATGGTTTCCGACTTGGTTTCCTTTGTCTGGTTCTCATTTCCATTCTCCTGCCAGTGGCCGTCCCCGCTGCCACACCTGAAGCAGCGGCCGCGCGCGCGCATCGCATCTACACTGATGCACGCGCGCTCTATAAACAATCTCCTGCCGACGCTTCAGCCGTATGTAAGTTTGCCGAAGCCGTTTTCGAGTGGGCAGAATTTGCCAACTCTGACGCCCAGCGCGCCGATCTTGCTCAGGAAGGCATCGAAGCCGCTCAACACGGCATTTCGATGACACCCAGTAATGCCGCTTGCTGCTATTATCTGGCGCTGAACTTTGGCCAGCTCGCCCGCACCAAAAAACTCGGTGCCCTCAAGCTGGTGGACGAAATGGAAGCTGCCTTTCTCAAAGCCATTTCCTTCGATGCAAACGTCGATTATGCTGGCCCCCATCGCAGCCTCGGCCTCCTCTATCGTGATGCCCCGGGCTGGCCGGCCAGTATCGGGAGCAGACCCAAGGCCCGCGAACATCTCAAGCGCGCTGTGGAACTTCAGCCCGATTTTCCCGAGAACCGCCTGGTTCTTCTCGAATCACTCCTCAAATGGGGTGATCAAAAAACTGTCGCGGGCCTCATTCCCGAAACCCAAGCCGTCCTGGATCGTGGTAAAGAGAAATTCACAGGCGAAAAATGGGCCGATTCATGGTCCGATTGGGATAAACGTTGGCTCAAAATCCAGCAAAAGGCCGCCGCCCCCTCTCGCAATCTCGAGCCTCCTAAGCACCGCTCCTAACCTCTCCCGAAGTTGACCGAAATCTTACTCATAGCGCGCCTGCGCCTAACCAAAAACATGAAAGCATATCTCATTACGACGGGCATTCTGTTCGCTCTGCTCACGCTTCTGCACATTTGGAAAGCCATCGACGAATGGAATTACCACACCGCAAACACTTGGACCATGGTTGCGGTCACTTTTCTACCAGCCCTCTTTGCCTGGTGGGCTTTTCGCTTGCTCCGAAAGTTGGCGAACAAATGACTCCAGGCGGGACCATTTCGCACAACGACTGGCCCAGTGGAATCTCCACCGCGGCAATTCAGCCCGCCATTAGCATCCCTCAGTGGTTCGATCAACGCCTTTCAGTCGAGCTTTTGTAAGCCTCAAA
>DASWRJ010000038.1:0-3934 GCA_036403255.1 Verrucomicrobiia bacterium | reverse complement strand
CACGATATCTATCATCAGCAGCGGATTTTAAAGGAAAATGTCATCCCACCTTTCTACGTTCTCTCCGGCAAACATTTCAGGCGCGAGTTCGTGAATTTCCAGGTCCCGAAGGACATTTACATCCACATTTGCGGCACTGATCTCATACGTGGCGATGATGGACGATACATGGTGCTGGAAGACAATGGCCGCTGCCCATCGGGAGTTTCGTACCTGCTCGAGAATCGCCGGGCCTTGAAACGGGCTTTTCCGAGCTGGTTTGAAAATGTGGGTGTTCGCCCGGTGGACAATTACCCGGCCGAGTTGCTGAAGATGTTGCATTATATTGCGCCCAATGGGGTGGGCGATGTCACAGTCGTGCTTCTCACGCCCGGGCCTTACAATAGCGCCTACTTCGAGCATACTTACCTGGCCCGCCAAATGGGCATCCAAATAGTCGAGGGTCGCGATTTGTTCGTGCGCGATTCCCGCGTTTTCATGCGGACTACAAAGGGCCTGCAACCGGTGCATGTGATCTACCGACGGCTTGATGACGATTTTCTGGATCCGACCGTCTTCCGACGGGATTCATCGCTCGGCATTCCAGGATTGATTAATGCCTATCGCGCTGGAAACGTCAGCCTCGCCAACAGCATCGGGACCGGCATTGCAGACGATAAAGTGATGTATTACTTCGTGCCGCGAATGATTAAATTCTACCTCGACCAGGAACCGATCCTGGAAAACGTCCCCACCTATCTCGCTTCGGAAGAAACGGATCGACAGTACATTATGGATAATCTGCAACGCCTCGTGGTTAAGGCTGCCAATGAATCAGGTGGTTATGGCATGCTCATGGGGCCGAAAGCTGCGCGAACCGAAATCGAAGAGTTTCGCTCCGCGATTGAGCAAGACCCGCGCAATTACATCGCGCAGCCTATGATCCCGCTTTCGAGTCATCCAACCTACTGCGACGGACATTTCGAAGGACGCCACATTGATCTGCGTCCATTCATTCTCTATGGAGAAAAAACCGTAATTGTTCCAGGCGGCCTCACCCGGGTCGCTCTGCGGAAAGGATCGCTGGTGGTAAACTCATCCCAGGGCGGCGGAAGCAAAGACACGTGGGTGCTCTACGGGAACGAATGACCATGCTTTCCCGGGTTGCCAATTCACTTTACTGGATGAGCCGCTACATCGAGCGCGCTGAAAATATTGCGCGCATCGTCGATGTGAACCTCCAGCTCATGCTCGACCTGCGTAATCTGGATGAAAGCAAACTAGCGCATTACTGGATGCCAATTGTCCAAAGCACTGGGGACGAGGCGCTTTTTTTCGAAACATACGCCAAAGCTGACGGCCCGAATGTAACTGACTTTCTCACCTTTCGACTGGAAAATCCGAACTCAATCCTCTCCGCCATTGCGCAAGCGCGCGAAAATGCGCGCATGGTCCGGGATCAGATCAGCATTGAAATGTGGGAGGAAATCAACCGCCTGTACCTGTTCCTTCGCTCACCCCAGGCGCGAAGGGTTTGGAAATCGAGTCCGCAGGAATTTTTTCAGGAAATCAAAAGCAGTTCCCTTTTTCTGCAGGGTCTGACCGACTCCACCATTCCACACCATGAAGGCTGGAATTTCATGCAGGTGGGCAAGTACATTGAACGCGCTGATAAAACAACTCGCATTTTGGATGTGCGCCATAGCAGCGTTACTGCCAAAGATCAGTTACCCGTTTCAGCTCAAAGCGAAACGCTGGAATGGGCCGCCGTTCTCCGGTCGTGCAGCGCCTGGGACGCCTTCAAACAGGGCAACGCCGCGGAAGTGGAGCCACGTCGGGTTGTGGAATTTCTGATTTTGTCGGAAGATTTCCCGCGGTCGGTGCGCTTTTGCATTTCGGCGTTTGATTGCGCGCTTCGCCGCATTTCGGGCGTGCCCGGTGGGCGCTACTCGAATCCGGCCGAAAAAATTGCGGGGCGGCTGCTGGCTGAACTTCAATTCAGCAGCGTGGATGATATTTTTGAACGCGGTTTGCACGAATACCTCGACTTGCTTCAGCAAAGATTTAACAGTATCGGCGATGCGCTTTTCGCAACTTATATCTTCCAGCCGTTTAATAATCCGGCCGAAGAGTTTCAGCAGCAGCAGCAGTGAAACTTGAAGTCATCCATCGCACTCAGTTCGCTTACGCTGAACCGGTCAAGGATAGTTTCAATGAAGTGAGGCTTCAGCCAACGTCCTCCGATGGCCAGGCGTGTCATTCCTTTATTTTAAAAGTAATCCCTTCCACTCGTCTTGCCCATTTCCTGGATTTTTATTTAAACTATGTCCATTACTTTGAAGTGCCGGAGAGTCACGGCTCGCTGCTGATCGAGAGCACTTCGATCGTGACAACCTCGGTTGATACGCGTGCGCGATCGGAAACATCAATTTCGCTCAAAAGCCTTCCAGATTGTATCCGTCTTGAAGAATGTTACGATTTTTTGCAGCCGAGCCAATTCGTCAGTCTCGGGCCGGAGATTTGGAAGCTGGCGCTGGACGCATCGTATGGCATGACCGAAGTTTGGCCTGTGGCTTTGGCTATCATGCAGTTCATTCATTGCCAGTTCCAGTACACTCCGCTCGCGACGAACGTCGGCACACACATGACGGAAGTTATCCAGCAACGGCGAGGCGTCTGCCAGGATTTTACGCACGTAATGATTGGCATGTGCCGAAGCTTGAAAATACCGGCACGGTATGTCAGCGGGTATCTTTACAATGGTCCTGCTGGCCAACTGGTCGGTGCCCAGGCATCACACGCCTGGTGCGAAGTGTATTTGCCCGGCTTCGGCTGGCATGGGCTTGACCCAACCAACAACTGCGAAGTCGATGAACGCTTTGTAAAAGTGGCCATTGGCCGGGACTACAGCGATATTGTGCCGGTCAAAGGCCATTACAAGGGACCGCCGTCTAAACGGATGAACGTGGAAGTTAAGGTGCGAGATATCACCTGAATCCGGGCAAGCTCGATTCCCTGCCCTATTTCGCCTGAGCGAACAGCATGAAAACTCGTGGCCCGCGCACGGTTTGCAAAGCATATCGCTCCTCTTCGGCTCCATGTGGGACGGCCAAACCATCGCTGTTTTTATCATTAGCCGGCTGACCGTCCACCAACAGCATGTAATGATGGGTCCGATGCCCTTCGATATGGTGAATGGTAGTACCCCACGTGCCCTGGGCCGAGTCTCGAATCAACGGCACCGGTTTCCAATGACTAAACCAAGGATTTCAACTCTCGATGGTTCTTTTGTTTGACTGTCGGGCCGATGATAACGAAAAACTTTGCTGTAAGTTTGTTTTCGTCCGCCGAAAAGCGTGGCTGTGGCTGAGGAGGCTTCCGGAATCATGGGGGTGCCTTTGTGGGACACTTGCGTCTTCCGGCCGAAGGAACTTCCAAAACTGCTTAACATAGTTGCTTAGGGTAGGCGCTAATTTATGGAAGTTTTACCGATTTTCAAGTCGGCGTTTGGCTGGATCAATTTTTATAACGCGTACCCCGCACATTCCTCAATAGCACTTCCAAAGCTGCTTTTTGCTCCTCCTTTACCTCTTCTCAATCTTCCGTTTGACAAGTTCATCCATTTTGATGAGCGGGGGCCAGGGACGTTTGAAACCTTCTCCAGCCAGCTTGCGGGTGGCATCAAATCCTAATTTGCTCCCCATTCCCATTTCGCTGGTGGCGTGATCCAACACGTCCGCTGGGCCTTTGGTAAAAATCGAATCCCGCTGCGGGTCAGTGTTCGCGCAAAGACGAAACAACACCTCGCTCGTGTTCTGCACATCGACATCTTCATCCACGACGACAATATACTTCGTAAACATCATTTGCCCCATGCCCCAAAGGCCGTGCATGATCTTAAACGCCTGCATTGGGTAGCTCTTCTTGATGCTGACAAAAACCAAATTGTGAAACA
>DASWRJ010000037.1:0-5968 GCA_036403255.1 Verrucomicrobiia bacterium | reverse complement strand
TCCGTTTGCCTATATCGCGATGAACACGGTGATACCGTTACTGCCGGATTTGGCGGCGCGCTTTGAGCTATCCACTCGGCTGGCTGGTTTTGTGGGATCAGTATGGATGTTTGCGCGGTTGGGGGCCTTCTTTTTATTGTGGCGCTGGACGCGGTGGCATTATCGGTTCGGCTGGCTGGCGGCGGCTTTCTCGCTGATGATTGTGAGCTTTGCGGCATTGTTGCTGATGCGTGAACTGGCTGTGGTGGTGGCGGCGCAAATCGTTTTTGGCGGCTGTGTGGGGCTGATTTATTATTCATCGCTTTTTTATTCGATGGATGTGGGTCACACCAAAGGCGAACATGGGGGCATGCATGAAGCATTGATTGGACTCGGGCTGTTCATTGGCCCCGCAGTGGGCACGGCTTCGTTGCGGATTTCGCCAAGTCATCCGCACGCGGGGACATGGGCAGTGAGCGTGTTGCTGGGAGTAGGTTTGCTCGCGTTGATGGCTGTTTATTTTAAACGAAAGAATTATGATAGAGGGCAGTAAGGCTGTTTTGTGTTTCGGGGAAATGTTGTGGGATTCTCTGCCGCAAGGGTTATTTCCAGGCGGTGCGCCGATGAACGTGGCGTATCATTTGCGGCGACACGGCTTGAATGCGATGCCGGTAAGCGCAGTCGGGCGCGATTTGCTTGGGGCGGAGTTGCTGCGCAGATTGCGAAGCTGGGGGGTGGATACACGGCTGGTGGGAGTTTTGCGGAAAAAGGCGACAGGGACTGTGGAAGTGGAATTGGACAAGGCGGGCAAGCCGAAATTCACCATTGTTCAGAAGGTAGCCTGGGATGAGATTCCGAACCAAAAGCAGACGCTGAAGTGGGCAAGTAGAAGTGCCGCACTTGTTTTTGGATCATTAGCGCAACGTTCGGCGAACAATCGGCTGCTGCTGGCAATGTTGCTTAAGGCCGCGCCGCAAGCGTGGAAGATATTTGACGTGAATTTGCGTCCGCCGTTTGTCGAAGCAAAGATAATTTGGGGATTGGCCGCCAAAGCGACGCTAATAAAGTTGAATGATGAAGAATTGGGAGTATTGCTGGGGCGAAAGTTGATTGTTGCCGAGTTGGAAAAGGCAGCGCGGGAATTTAGCAGGAAAACGAGTTGCGATAACATTTGTGTGACGGCTGGAGGAGAGGGAGCGGGGTTATTGCTGCATGGGCAATGGCATTGGGAGCCCGCGCGGAAAATCAAAGTGAAAGACACAGTGGGAGCTGGAGATGCTTTTCTAAGCTCGCTCATTTATCATCTGATCTTTCGCGCGCAGCGGCCAGAGTATGCGCTGCGGCGGGCCAGTCGGCTGGCTGAATATATAGCCAGCAGGGATGGCGCAACGCCAGCTTATGAGATCTCGGACGAGGGAGATATCAGTGCTGCGGCCAGGATGCAATAGAACCAGAGGTCATTCTATGAGCCGGGGAATAGAGGGGCAAAACGGAACAAATGGGCCTTGCAATTCAACTTGTGCGATTTAGCGGAATATAGGATAGTTTAGGCGCTCAAGTTCCGAAGAGCATGGTGAAACATTGCAGGGCTAAATAAAGCTTTGCCCGTGATCAAAACAATGTGTGCCGAATCCATAAATCCAGTGACGCCGAGAGTCTCGCCGGCAATTGCATCCGTGCCTGAGCAACGCTCGTTATGGAAGCCGCAAATTCTGCAACCCGGGGATGTTGAGAGGGCTGCACTGGCTGGGCCATTCTGCATCATGATCGAGGCGCTGCATGATCCAGCGCTGCTGCTGGATACGCGCGGGATCGTTCTGGCATGCAATAGCGCGTGGCGAGAGTTTGCGCGGAAATTTTGTCAGGTGCCGGAGTTATTCCTGGAAGGCGCAAATTATGCGCTGAGTTGTCATGCAGTTTTGGCTGCGCCGTTTGCGGAGGGATTGAAACAAGTGCTGGAGGGGAAGCTCTCGCACTTCCAAAGGGATTATAGATGCACGGGGAAGCAAAGTGCCGCGTATTCCATTCAGATCACATCATTTCTTTGGCAGGGCGAGAGTTTTGTTCTGGTGATGCATCAAGCGAAGAAAGATGCAGGCAGAAGGAGCCGAGCGACAGCGTTACCCGTAAAACCATTGGGGCTGCACGCCTCGAAGGAGCAAATCGCCACACTCACGCGCGATCTACAGACGCGCTTGCGAGAACTGCAGAGCTTATTGGAATCCGAAAAACTGCGCGCGCGGGCATACCTGCAGAAAACGCAAGTGCGAGCGGAGACGCTGGTCCGGGAACGGACTAGGACATTGGAGGCGCGCAACGGGGAACTTTTGCGCAAGATGGAAGAGCGGAAGGCGCTGGAGAAGGAGTTGTTGGAATTGACCGAACAGGAGCGAAAGACGCTGGGCCTGGATTTGCACGACGAATTGGGACAGCAACTCACCGGATTGCTTTTCATGGCCAAAGGGCTGGAAGTAAGATTACAGGCTGAGAATTCAAAGCTGGCGCGTGATGCATCGAACTTGCGCGTGTTGATTGGCGGGACATTGGAATACACTCGCGTGCTGGCGCGAGATCTTGCGTATATTGAGTTTGAGAACAAATCGCTGCCCAAAGCCTTAAAGGGCCTGGCGTCACGCGCGCGGAAAATGTTCAAGGTGAAATGCGTTTCGCGCACAAGCGGGGATTTTTCGAAACTAGAGGCTTCAGCGGCGAGGCAATTAGTTAATATAGCGAAAGAAGCCCTGACGAACGCGGTGAAACATGGAAAAACGCGGCAGATTAGTTTCAAGTTAAGCCGGTCCGAGAGCAGGATATTGCTCGAGATCAAAAACGACGGGCGCGGCTTTAAGCCCGATTCCAGGGCTGCGAAAGGAAGCGGATTGCGCAATATGCATTATCGGGCGGAGATTCTGGGGGCGACATTGCAAATTATTTCGCGTCCCCGCAAAGGAACGCTGATTCGGTGCATATTGCCTGAAAGCAGCGGTTGCTGCGGCCCGAAACAGGGAAGGAGTTAATTCCCATTTAATCAGAATTCATCGTGTCCCCCCGAAAAAAGGCCCATCACAGCAAAGTTCGAGTAGTCAGGAATCGTAAATCACCAACGGCTGTCCGGGAACAGGTTTTACGCTGCGCATTAACAGAATTGGAAAAGCACCTGGTGTTGCGCACCAGGCAACTCGAAAAAGTAAGCAAGGAATTGGACACCTTCACTTACGCGGTTTCGCACGATCTTCGGGCACCTCTCAGATCCCTCACCGGTTTCAGCCAAGCACTATTAAGCGAGCAATCGGCAAATCTCAATGAGCAAGCTCGGGATTACCTGGCCCGGATTGAGCGCGCGAGCCAGAGGTTGAATTTACTGATTGAGGGTTTGGTTCAGTACGCGCGAGTCTCACGCGTGCAACCGCGAGTCTCAAATATACCGCTCAGTGAATTGGCGGAAACAATTGTCGGAGAGTTGCGGGCATCGGAACCGGGCAGGCAAATAAAATGGATTTGCGCGAAGGGCTTGCAAGTGGACGGGGATGCTACGTTGCTGCGTCTGGTTTTAAAACATTTGCTCGGGAACGCGTGGAAATTTGCTGGACGGCGGTCCACAGCGATACTTGAGTTCGGAAGCGTTGAGAGCGAGGGGAAGCGCTGGTTTTTTGTGCGGGACAACGGTAGCGGATTCGACATGGAGTTTGCTTACAAACTCTTCCGGCCATTTCAGAGATTGCATCCCACCGAAGAGTTTCCAGGTGCAGGCATGGGATTGGCCATCGTCAATAAGGCGATCGGCATTTTGGGAGGTATGGTCAAGGGCGAAGGCAAACCAGAGCAGGGGGCAACGTTTTATTTTAGTTTGCCGGATGAGATTTGAAGGCGGCGCTGGAACGCCAGTGAGACCCGCGCCGAGCAGCCCAAGACAAGTTAACAATGAGATAACCAAACCATACTTGAACGCGGAGTCCTGATAGCGCAACTGCACCACCGAATGCCCCTGAGGCACTTGAATAGCCTGAAAGGCATAATTTGCGCGCAGCAGCGGAGTTGGTTTTGCATTTACGGATGCTTTCCAATTTGGTGACCAGGATTGGGCAATGGAAATGATAGAAGGAGCATCGGCCTGGACTTCGAATTTGAGAATGTGCGCGGACTGCTTTTGCAGATGAATGGCAACATTTGCAGCGGAAATCCCTAGCGAAGGATGAGAGGCGGGCAAAACAAGTTGTTCCCTCGGGTTAAAGTTATCGGATAATAATATTTTTAGCGCTTGAGCGTCTTGCAGTTCAATCGTTTTCTGCCCGCCTGAAATGAAGGAAAGAGCAGTGGTGCGAGGAGTCCAGTCAAATGCCAGCTCTTTGCTGGTAATCGCTGCGACTCCGAGATAATCGAGCAATGGCGCCGAAATCTGATTAGTAGTCGAATAAAGCTGGAGAACCAAATCCGCGTAATGGCGGGGATACATGGAATAAAACCCGTCCAGCTTGGCAATGCCTTCGAGCAAATTGCAGTTGCTGAATAAGGCCGTGCGGCGTGAGAGATAATGCTGGGCGGGGTCCTCGAGCCAGGAGAACCGAAGCACCTGATTAGCGGCTGGGCTGATGGCGGCCCTGACATTTATGGACTTTGTTGCGGTGGCCGGCAAAAGGCTGTCCACTGCGGCGGTTGCGAAGGCGGAGGGTGGCGCGGTGGGGTTTTGCCATGGGACGTGCTGGTAAAAATCGAGCGTAATCAAAGAAAAAGCTGCGAGGGCGCAGGTGACGCGAAGTTTGAATTTCCCCGAGATGACGAATAGTAACACGCAAATTGCCAGCAACAGAATTATTCGCTGTGACGCATTCACAATAAGCGCTTCCAGACCTTGAGCATGGTGTCCGACAGCCAGGGAGCATCCCGTAATTCCAATGACGACAGTGCTACAGAGCACAGCAGCCCAGCAAATGGTTTTACGTTGCGTTTCAAGTGGCACAACAGGGCAGGTAAGCCAGACAAGGCCGTGGGAAGCGAGCAGGGGGACCGCGAAACTCAAAAGGACGATCCATTTGATTGGATAGCGCATCGAGCTAATAGGGGGAAAGACTGTGCTGACCCATTCAAACAAAAAGCCTTTTTCGCCAAAGGACATCCATAGGCCTCCGAGAGCGAGAAACACAAGGGGCCAGATCTTTTTCGGGCTGCGCAAAGCAGCTCCGGCCAGGACCAGAGCAATTAGGCCAGGGTAAATAGATGAAGTCCAGAACTGGCCTTCCTGGGCAGAGACACCGTAAAAGCTGGGCTTCGAGTTTATGAGTGGCACAAAGAAATTCATCCAACCGCTGAGCGGCAGTGCCCATTGGGAAGTTTGATGCAGCGATTCGCGGTGGGACTGGCGAAGGAATTCGAGAAAGGGAAACAATTGCACAGCGCAGAGCGCGGTGGTGCAGAAAATTATTGCCAGGAATCGGCGCACGAGGGTCATTCTTTTGCCTCGCTCTGATGCAGTAATATCCTGGAGCGCAAACGCCGATACCATCAACCATGTGAAAAAAATCATTTCTGGCGCGCCCGCAAGCATCTGAAAAGAGGCGGCGAGTACCGCGGGGATCAGAGAGCGACCGCCATTTCGCCAAGCGCGTTGCACAAACAAAAGCACCCATGGCATCCAGCCGAGTGCGGCAATGTTATTTGGCCACATGAGACAATTGAGGGCAAGGCCATTGAAAGCGAAAAGGACACCGGCCATGGCACCAGCTAACTGGCTTTTCGTATGATGCCTGGCCAATGCATACATGCCCATGCCGCCCAGAAAAAGGTGGCCGAGATTGAAAACCGAAAGGGCCCATGGGAGCGGAAAGATGTAACAAAACAACATGGGTGGATAGAGTGTCATGGTGTTCCATTGCGCGAGGAAAGGAATTCCACAGTCGCTGAGCGGATTCCATAAAGGCACTTCACCACGCCAAAAGCTTTCGCGCGCATAATGCGCCAGCGGAAAGCCAAACAGACCAAAATCCCGAAAGAA
>DASWRJ010000036.1:0-8387 GCA_036403255.1 Verrucomicrobiia bacterium | reverse complement strand
TTTCGGCGAGAGCATGTTCCATTTCCTGACGGATGCTTCGAAGGTGGCACTGGTCACGCTGGTGGAGCATTTGCGCTCACGCGGTTTTGTATTGCTCGACACGCAGTGGATGACGCCCCACCTCCAACAATTCGGCACGTTTCTCGTGGCGCGTAATGACTATTTTCAACTCCTCCATCACGCCGTCGCCTTGAACTGCAAATTTGTTTAGAAACCTCGCCGCAGCGCCGGGACTTTAACCTTTTCGCCGCCGTCCGGGAATCAGCGCGAGCACATCCTGCACGAATGGCAATTTCAGCCAGAGCGCCAGCCCGAAATAAACAATTGCCGCCGCGGCCATCGGTATTATCGCTTCCCCTAAACGCAACATAGTATTGCGGTGCCCGAAAGTCGTTAACCACCAATGATAGGTCCCCCACGCTGCCGCCCCCGCCAGCACTGCGCTGCCAACCATCGCAGGGATGTATTTCACGAAATCATGCAATTCCAATTTGCCCAATTTTTTTCTCAACGCATACAACAGCAGCGTCATATTAATTGTCGCGCTGATCGTATTTGCCAATCCGAGGCCCGCTTGCCGGAAATGCCAAACAAACGCAAAGGTCAAGACCGCGTTCAACGCCAGGGCAAAAATGCTGATCCGCATCGGTGTTTGCGTGTCGCCGAGCGCATAAAAAGCACGCGCCAGAATGTTCACCACGGAGAATGCCAGCAAACCAGGCGCTAACATTAGCAATGCACTAGCCGCGCGCGCAGTAGATTCTTCCTTAAAAATCCCATGCTCGAAGAGCAGCCGGATGATTGGCTCGGCCAGTACAAAAAGCAGCACTGACGCAAGCAGATTGATGAAAATCAGATAGCCAAGCCCTTGCGCCAGAGTCGAGCGAAACTCAGGAAATTTCTTTTCCGTCGCAAGGCCCGAAAGCGTTGGCAAAAGGTATGTCGCCATGGAGAGTCCAAATACCCCTTGCGGCAGTTCCATCAGCCGCACCGCATATTGAAAAGAAGCGATCACCTGCGGGTCCACCCAAAATGCAATGCCTTGCGTGAACACCACATTCAACTGGTAAGCCGCTACGCCAATGGCCGCCGGCAGCATCTGGCGCACGACACGCGAGACCGTCTCGTTGCCAAACGGCCGAGACCAATGATATCTAAAACCTTCTTTGTGCAACAACGGCAATTGAAACGCCGCTTGCACCACGCCCGCGACCAAAACTCCAATCGCCAGGCCAAAAATTTGCCCTTCAAGGGTGCGTCCCAGCAACGGGGCCAGCCAAAGCACCGACACGATCATCACCACGTTGAGCATGCCCGCGCCAATGGCCGGAACGAAAAAATGCCCGCGCGAATTGAGCATCCCCATGAAAACCGCCGCCAGGCAAACCAGCAGCACGTACGGAAACATGACCCGCAGCAGCTCGAGCATGAGAATTGTCTTCCCAGCCTCCACCAACCCAAACTCCAGAATGATCGTGACCACCAGGATTCCCAGCCCAATCACGAGGGATGCACCCAGCAGCAGAGCGGAAATAACGGCATTGGCCGCCTTCCACATGGGGACCTCGCCTTCAAGTTTTTCCTTTTCCTTGAAAATGGGAATGAACGCCGCGGTCAAGGCGCCTTCACCCAGCAGTCGCCGAAAAAGATTCGGAATTGCGAACGCAAACATGAAGGAGCCTGCCACCCATCCATCGCCCATGAAGCGCGCATAAACCATTTCGCGCACCAGGCCGAGCATGCGGCTGGTGAAAGTGGCCGCTGCCAAAGCACCTGAAGATTTCAACATCTTGGACATTAATGGGGGAAGTAATCAGCGATGAATGCTCGGTAGTTATTTGACACGAAGCGCAATAGCATCTTGATCGTGAGGAATCGAGACGGCGACACCCGGGAGTTGTTTGGCCGCGAGTTCCAGCACTTTTGCCTGTGCGTTCCAATTTTTCGCATCGAGATGCACCAAGGCGAGCTGCTTCAGGCCTTTGCCGCCCAGGCTGCTGAACAGCGATTCAGGCGAGAAATGCGCCAGCTCGCACACGAGCAAGTCCAGCGAATCCGACAACAGCGGCTGCAAGTCAGCCGGTGACCCGAGATCTCCGCTGTGGCCAATGCGGCAGCCTGCCGATTCCATCAAAAAACAAAACGCCTCAAATCCGACCGCGTGTTTAGCTTCGAACTTGCGCCGGAAATTAGCCAAATGGGTTGTGAGATACGGCGTCACGCGCATTTCGCCGAACTCGATCGCCCGGCCATTTTGCAGTGGCTCCAGCCGTAGGGGGAAGGGGAGCACCTCTTCAAATAAGTAGGCGGTCTCCAACATTTGGCGGACTGGTCCGATCGCACTGGCCGGCATATAAACCGTCAATGGGCGTTTCCGTTTCTCCAGCCAGAGGCTTTGCAGAAACATAAAAAAGCCCGCCGCATGATCGCTGTGCAGGTGTGTTATAAAGATGTGATCGAAGGCTTCGTACGACAGGCCGGATGCTTTGTAGCTTTTGCTAAGCGGTTCGCCGCAATCGATCAGAAAAGCCGCGTTGGCAAATTGATAGAAGAACGCTGAATGATTGCGCTCTGCGTTGGCGCTGCCATCACCGACCCCAAAACATTTTAGATTCAAAGCTGCCATCTCTGCCCAGCGCGCCCTTCAAAAAGCCGCGTGCTCCGGTTACAAATGGAGAAAGCATGGCTGGAATGCAACGAAATTCAATTGGAATACCTTGCGCTTCAGGCACCCATCCCGCCTAAATCAACTTGTAAGCAACTCCCTGACAACTTGAGCCTGCGGGCTTATGACTCGGGGCCGACATGTTATTTTTCGGCCTTTATCTGCAGCGTTGAGATGACTTTTGTCACGCCTTCGGTTTCCAGCGCAAGTTTTACGGCGCGCCCGATTTGGTCATGAGAATTGACCGTCCCTGAAAGGGTCACCAATCCCTCCGTTGTCTCCACGTGAATGCTGAAGGATGAAAGCCCCGGTTCAGCCAGCAGCTTGCGTTTGATCTCCGCGGTCGTGCGCGCGTCGGCAGTGGCATCGGCAATTGCGTCCCCGGCCTTCTTCGCCTTTTCGCGGATGATCGTCCCAGTTTTCTCAAGCTCGCGCTTGATTTCCTCCCCATTGATCTCGCCGACTTTTTCCTGGATCGATTCTTTGAGCTTGTTCGCGCCTTCACTCACCGAGCGGCGCACATCGTCCACCTTTTCCTTGTTTCGATGCTCCTGGTACCAGGCGTGGCCCCAGATTCCGAGAATTGTTCCAATAATAAGGCCGAGGATAAATTTCTTCACGCCCACAGCCTAAACCAGACCGTGATTTTGGGCAACCCATGCCGGCGAACTCGGGCTTCCATCTTTTTTGTTGCCACTGACTGCACTCGGGTCGAAGCTCCTTTGGCCGGGGCACTTTTAGTGCCGCAGCCGGCCAATAAAGGGAAATCCAGCGAAAGGAATTGACTCATGAAACGCACGGCATCTGCCACATGGCTTGGTGATTTGAAACAGGGAAAAGGATCGCTCACGACGGGAAGCGGCACGCTCAAGGAGACAGCTTACTCATTCAGCGCTCGCTTCGAGAACGGCGCGGGGACAAATCCGGAAGAACTGATCGCCGCAGCCCATGCGGGCTGCTTCACCATGGCTTTATCGGCATCCCTGGGCAAAGCGGGCTTCACCCCAGAGCGTCTCACCACGCAAGCCTCGCTCAATCTCGAACAGGTCAATGGCAATTGGACCATCACCACGATCCAACTGGATCTCACCGCAAAAGTTCCCGGCATCGCGAAGGACAAGTTCGACGCCATTGCCGCAGACGCCAAGGCCAACTGTCCGGTCTCGCGCGTGCTGAATGCGAAGATTAGTCTCGATGCGAAGTTGGAAGGGTGACTTCCGGTTGCAGGGCTGGTCGCCTGACCGGGCGCTTTTATAAGCTTTGCTTTTCTCAACTCGTTCTCGTCGGGAATTTCGCGAGTAGCCGCTGATTGGCGGAGCACTTCAGTGAGCCTCGGTCATTCGATAGAATGCGCTGCTCGGCGGTGGATCGTCATCTTCATATTCAATGACGCCGGAGAGGGGTGCGGTGGCGCTATTAAGCACTATCCAGGGACCAGTCACATTGGTTGCACGGCTGAATTCATAGCTGTGCCCACCGGAGCCGCGGAAGCGAAGCAAATACCCATCAAAACTCGGGACGATGTTCATGGAATTTTGAGCGGGGACAGCGCCATCGATGACGGAGACTTCGATTTGCGCGGAGGCGTGGTTATCGCACGGATCGGATACCGTATAAGTGAAATGATCGAGTCCAGTATAGCCGGGCGGCGGTGTGTAAACAATGCTGGCGCTGGCGAGGCGGACACTGCCGCCCTGGGCACTCGAACCGGAGCTGGCAATGACCGTGAGAGGGTCCTGGTCCGGGTCGCTGTCATTGGCCAGCAACTGCGAGAATGGAATGCTGAGCGGCTGGTTGGGTTGGGCGATGGCCCCATCATCGAGCGCCACGGGAAAATGGTTCACGATGCTGACGAGTTGCACGCAAGTTTCTGAGTTTCCGTTGATATCCACCACCGTCCAAAAAACCGGTGTCACTCCCATGAGAAAGGAGCCGGGCCCATCATTGTAAACACTGGCTATAGCGCAATTGTCGCTGACCACGGGAGTGCCGAGCACGATGGAGTTCGCGGAACATTGCCCGGGATCGGTATTGGTCGCGATGTCCGGAGGGCAAACAATATGGGGCAGTTGGTTGTCGGTCACGAGCACGCGCTGCTGGCAGGTCGCGGTGTTGTTCTGCGCGTCGCGCGCCGTCCAGAGCACCGTCGTTGTGCCCACCGGGAATAGCTGGGGCGCGTTGTTGGAAATCACAACTCCATTGCCGGTCACCGTCGGAGCGCCCAGGTTCACATCACTAGCCGTGCATTGGCCCAGGTCCGTGTTCAGGTTCAAATCGGCCGGGCAAGTGATGGTGGGTGCGGCAGCCGAAGCCGCCGACAATAAGAAGTGCCCAGCCAAGGCCAGAAGCGAGAAGCTGGTCAGCACCTTAGACCAGCTCAGGGCAATATTTATCCGCGGGTACAACAATTGGGTTACGGGCCAGATTGTGGCGCAAAAGAGCGCCAAAAGCAAACTCTTTGGGAGTGCCGTGCGCCAGTTTAGGCGCGCGGAAATGCTAAAAAGTAGCTTTGTTTAGCTTTGTTTAGCTTTGTCCAGCTCGACTAGGGAAGGTGAAAGCTGAGAGGTGAGAGATGAGGTGCTAAAGGCTCAACTTTCAGCCGCAAACCAGTGGCAAACTCGACCCCAGCCGTAGGGCTAGCGCGCAATGATTTTAGCCTTAGTTAGCCCTCGCCAGCCCTAATGAGAACGGCTGAAGTTGGCCTTTGCAGGCTTTTCCGGCCTTGTCCAGGCTTGTCCAGCCGTTGTGAGCCATACCAAGGTGAAGCCCCGACGTCCGGACGCCTTGAAGTGGGACACCCCCACCCGCTGAAAATCCGTCCCATCCGTCCCATGCGTCCCAAGGCCCGTAAACATTGAGGATTTTGAATGTGGCTATCCGTCCCAAAGGCCGTCCCAAATGGGGCGCATCCGTCCCAAGGTTAAGTTGAGGGACATGATCACTTGCGCCGGACAAATTGAACAGGACTGACGTGCGCCCGGTGAGGGCACCGGGCTTACAGCATTTCGCGGCATGAGTTCACTATGCAGAGGCATGCCGACCAACGTCGGCAACGAGGCCTCGTGCTTGAGAGACACGAGGCGCGCTCTCTGGAACTCAAGATGATCTCCGGCCCTAAACGCGTCAGGGCTGGATGTATGTCAAAGAACTATTTGGTTCGTGGTCAGTTGTCAGTAGTCCGTAGTAAAGACCACATCTGCTGGGCCGCGGATTGGACATCCGCGCCACAGCAGATAAACAATCTGCTTCCGACCTGCAGGAATATAGCTCCCGCTCATGTATGCAGGTTTAGAGCGGTTTAAATAAAACTGTAGCCGCATGAGGCAAACCAACTCATGGCGTCTTGATGGGTCACATTTTTCAAGGCCAGTGCAATGGCTTCCATGAGCGTCTCCTCAGTCCGGGCTTCGGCGCTGCGCAGGGAGTTCTTTACTTTGCTCCACATTTTCTCGATCGGGTTCAGATCGGGCGAGTAGGCGGGCAGAAAGCGGACCTGGGCTCCGGCGGCGTTCACCAAGGAAAGCGTCTGTTCATTTTTATGGGGTGAAAGATTGTCCATCACGACGATATCTCCAGGCCGCAGCGTCGGGCAGAGTATCCAACGAACATAGACTTGGAAAACCTCCGTGTCGGCAGGCCCAGCAATGGCCATGCAAGCGGTGGAACCATCCAAACGAATCGAACTGATCATGGTGGTAGTATTCCAATGGCCATGCGGGGTCTTGGCGTGGACACGTTGACCTTTGGGAGCGCGCCCGCACCGTCGTGTCAGATTGGTTTTGGCACCCGACTCGTCCAGGAAGATTAACTTGGAGGGATCGAGCCCGCCTTGCTGGCGGCGCCAGGCCCGGCGCGCCCGTGCAATGTCCGGGCGGTCTTGCTCGCTGGCCCGAAGTGTCTTTTTTTATATGTCAGTCCCATTCTCTCCAAAGCGTAGTGAATAGCCGGCAGGGTGCAGTTCAAGGCCGCGGCCTCGCGCAGCTCTTTTAAGGTCAGGTCTGGCTTCTTGCCCAAGAGGCTTCGCATTTGCTGGCAATGGCGGGGCAGAATCAGGGGCTTGCGCCCGGAGCGATAGTGGCGCGCTCGGATGTCGCCGGTTCGTCGGCGCTGTTGCAGGAGTTTCTTCACCATCCCCAGTGAGACCCGGAAGCGATGGGCAATTTGCTCTCGTGTGCCCTCCTGCTGATCATAGGAAGCCAGGATCCGTTCGCGCAAGTCCAGCGATAAGGTTCGCATGAACGGCAGTATGCCACTGGGCCATGCATATGGCTACAGATTTATTTAAAATGCTCTAAGCTGCGCCCACATTATGAAATACTTTTCGCTCTTGCTGATTTTGACTCTGGGACTTGGGCTAACGTCATTTGCCGCTGATGCGCCAAAGAAAGGCAAGTTAGTGCACATGGTCGCCTTTAAATTCAAGGACACGGCCAGCAAAGAGCAAATCAAAGAAATCGAGGACGCCTTCCGTGATCTGAAGAAAAAGATTAAAGAAGTCCAAAGCTACGAGTGGGGCACAAACATCAGTCCTGAGAATCGGAACAAAGGATTTACGCATGCCTTCATCATCAGCTTCAAATCAGAAAAGGATCGCGACACTTACTTGAACCACCCTGACCATAAAGCATTCGGCAAACTGCTTGGGCCGATATTGGGCGATGTGTTTGTGATGGATTTTTGGGCCGAGAAGTAATCGAGGCGTGGCTTTAATGCCGACCTGAGGCGAGAAGCGATTCCAGCCGGTCTATCAAAGGTATTTGGCTTTCCTTGATTTTGCGGCGGGCCACCTGGATGGGAAAAAACTGCGCCCGGTCCACTTCCGGGAAGCTGTCGAATTTTCCAGACTTGGGCGGCCACTCCATCTGAAACAAATTGCTTTTCAATTCGGGTGGCTTGTCCAAATCCAATTCGGCGCCCCAGGCGTGAACTATCTTCCCGCCCTTTTGTCGGATAGAGCCGAGGTCAAAGAACTTAGCTTTAGGATCAATGTCGATGCAAACCTCCTCTTTGCACTCACGAATGGCAGTAGCGAGGAAATCTTCGTCCCCTTCAATTTCGCCCTTGGGAATCGTCCAATGTCCGTCATCCTTGCGGGCAAAAAACGGGCCGCCAGGATGCGCCAGAAAAATTTCCAGCGCTCCGTTTCGGAACCGGAAGAGAAGCAAACCAGCACTAACTTTCGCCCGCATGGGGGAAGTCTAAAGTCATTCGCGACGCTTGCCAAGAAGCGGCGAGATCATAGCAGCCCCTTCCACCGCCTCAATCCCCATTCCGCCGCGAAGCAGGCCAAGGCAAAAAGGAAAATGATCGGCTGATGCCAAAACGGAGTCGTCCAATTTTCAGTTATGGGCACTTTCTTGCTGGGGAGCTGGGCTGCAAATTCATCCAATTTTTCCGCTGCAACCATTTCACCATGAGTCGTTTTTGAAATCTCCTCCAGCAATGGGCGATTCGGCGTGAGAGTGCGGAATTCATCCGCAGCCGGATCCGAGGACCAGCCAGCTTCAGCGTGGCCAATCATTGCCCCCGACGAATCCGTGACGATCGCCTCTGCCTTATAGCCTCCGGCATCCCTGGGCAAATAAGCGGTTTGATATAGCCCCGCCTCACTCAAAACCGGCTCCGCTAATAAATGCAAGGCATTGCTGGAAAGAAGCGAAGCGATGATCGTGGCATTTGTAATCTTGGCCACGGGCACGTCATCCCCAACACGCCGCACGCT
>DASWRJ010000035.1:0-3013 GCA_036403255.1 Verrucomicrobiia bacterium | reverse complement strand
GCCAGTCGCCAAAGTGAAGTAATTCGAGTCCGCAAGTCAGACTTCTTCATCACGCCACGTCCCGCCCGAAAATAAAATCACGCTGCCGCTTTTCACTGGCGGCGAACAAGTCCTATTTGTCCCTATCTATGTCAGGTTCCTCCGGCTAAGCTCCCTTGGGCATTGAATTCCAAATATGGTACGGCGCGATTACATCCTGCGGATGATTGATGACTTCGTCCAGTTCCTGACGCGGCTCAAATCGCTGCGCCTGGGCCAGAAATGGAACGAGCTGAGTGAAGCGGTGGATAGTGAATTCAAGAAGCTCGTGGGCGCTGATCGCGAAGCGATTACGCGCTTGAGCGAAACAGAACTGCTGGCCATGGCCATTCAGGGAGAACCGACGCTGGCGGTGCGGGAAAAAGTGCTGATGCTCGTCTCGCTGCTGCACGAGGCCGGCGATGCCGCCGCCGCGCAGGAACAATACGCGGATGCGCGAGCGATCTATCTGAAAGGGTTGCATCTCCTGCTCGAGACACTGGCGACGGGCGATCCGTATGATTTTCCGGATTTCGTCCCGAAGGTGGAGCAATTTGTGGCCGCACTAGCTGAAGCGCCTTTGCCGATGCGAACGATGGCGATGCTGATGCGGCACTACGAAACCGCGGGCGACTTTGGCAAGGCGGAAGACATGCTTTATGCGATGGTTGAGGAGGAGCACTGGAACCCGGCGGTGGTCAGGTTTGGGATTTCCTTTTACGAACGGTTGAAGGGCAAACGTGATATTGAGCTCGAAGAAGGCAATTTACCGCGCAGCGAAGTGGAGGCTGGATTAGGGGAATTGAAATTAAAGTTGGCCAAGCCACAGTGACAGTACGAAAAAGGCGCGATCATTTGTCATGGAGTTGAAAGGGGAAATTGGGGAGGAAGACTTTGCCGCAACGCTGGCATTTGACGAGTGGATAATCCGAAACAATCGCTGAGTCCCAGTTGAAGATTTTGAGATAATTCCATTGATGGCGGCTGGCGTGGCCATGCATTTTCACGGGGCCACCGCATTTGAAACATTTCGTATTTCCTGCGAGAGCATCAGTTTCACCGACGTAGATCAGCAGCTTGCGGTCATGCGTGTGCAGTTCCAGTTCTTTGGTTTCCCAGGACGAGTTGAGGGCCAGCAAACGATCAAACGCGCGCACGGTCTTTTCCTGGCCGAGCTTGGCGATGTCTTTATCGGGCGGCGCGAGCAAAGTACCGCGCAGGACAAGCATGGCGATGGAGAAATAAATGATCAGGCCTGTGACATCGACGAGGGTAGCTACGAAAGGCGCGGAGGAATTGGCAGGATCAACTTTGCACTTGCGCAGGACAAACGGAAGCATGGAGCCGGAGAGGCTGCCCCACAGAACAACCCCGATGAGGGACGCGCCCACAGTGATGGCCACTTGCAGCCAATATGGTCCATAAACATCAGTAAATGCTGACCAAATACCGATGCGCATGAAGCCGATCGTTCCAAGAATGGCGCCAAGGGTCAGGCCGGCGAGTATTTCCTTGCGCATGACGCGCCACCAATCGCGCAGTTTGACTTCGCCAAGGGCCATGGCGCGGATGATCAGGGTGGAAGCTTGTGAACCGGAGTTACCGCCGCTGGAAATGATGAGGGGCAAAAAGAGCGCCAGCACAACGGCTTTTTCGATCTCCACTTCGAAATAACTCATGGCGGTGGCGGTCAGCATTTCTCCGAGGAAGAGCATGACCAGCCAGGTGGCGCGTTTGCGCACCATGCGAAAAAATGGAATGGTCGAATAGGGCTCATCCAGCGCCTCGGAGCCGCCGACCTTTTGGATTTCCTGCGTGGCCTCTTTTTCCGCGACATCGAGCACGTCATCGATCGTGACAATGCCAACCAACCGGCCGTCTGAATCAACCACCGGCAAAGCAGTGCGATCGTATTTGCGAAAAACGGCAACGACATCTTTTTCCAAATCGGCCGCCTTGAGCGCGACAAATACGTTGTCCCGAATGTCGCCAACGCGAGTGGTCAATGGACGCAGCAGCACCTCGCGGATGCGAATGTCGTCCACCAACCTTCGCTGCTCATCCACGACGTAGATGACATTGAGCGTTTCACGGTCCCGGCCGTGGTCGCGCACGTAATCCAGCACTTGCTGCATGGTCCAGTCGTCGCGCACGGCAATAAAATCGGGAGTCATCAAGCGGCCGATACTGTGTTCGGGATAGCCGAGAAGTGTTTTGGCGACTTTCAGCTCCTCGGGGCTGAGGACGTTGAGCAATTCGGAAATCGCTGAGGGCGGCAATTCCTCGAGCAAGGCGGTGCGATCATCGGGCGCCATGTCGTTCAGAATGCGGGCGATGTCCTCGCGGCCGAGCGCGTGCAATAATTCCTTTTGATCTTCGTGATTGAGGTATTCGAAAACGACGCCCGCAACCTCGCGCGGCAACAAACGGAACAGCACAGCCTGATCGGCAATGGGTAATTCAGCAATCAGTTCGGCAACGTCGGCGGCCGGCCAATCTTTGAAGGTCTCTTTAAGCGCGGCAAAATTTCGCTCCTGAATAAGTGCCTGCACTTCAGGGCCGAGGAGTTGAGCAATCATAAAATTATAATACGAATCGACGCAAAACTATGTGCGTTCGGCTTTTGGGACAAGTGGACAAAATGCTCCCTGAGAAACTGCGCTGCGGAGCTACTTGTCTAAAACTGCGCGCAATTACCGGGGAGCATGCGAAGCATGGCGTCGATGAGGCTGGCCAGAAGATCGATTTCGCAAAGGGCCGCAAACTGTTCGGGCCGCAAGGATTCGAGGACCGAGAAGTTCCGGGCTTGCATCTGCTCCTCGCCAATTTCGTTTTGGGCTGCGAGCAGCAGGCGGCGATCATTGATGATGCTCATGAAATCCGAAGCGGCATCAATGGTGAGGCGGAGGGCCACTTTCCGATCAGAGCGGCATTGCGCGAGGCGCCGGATCCAGCGGTTTAGCCTTTCGACCCGTTCCGTTTTGATTTCGTGCAA
>DASWRJ010000034.1:0-3269 GCA_036403255.1 Verrucomicrobiia bacterium | reverse complement strand
GAGATCGTAACCCCACGTACCAAAACAGCCGCCCAATGGAAAAGGCAAATCAAGTTCCTCGAGTAATTCATAGCGGGCCATCAGCGCATCCAACACATGCCATGGATTGCCAAATTGCTCCTGCCTTCTTTCACCGCAGTGAATCTCACATCGTGAACCAAAACTGCGAAAATGCAGGAATGGGCGCACCGCGACAAATGAATACCTCGCCTGCGGGGAATCAAACAAACGGCTGCGGAGCAAGACGAGCCCGGGCTCTCCATGCAGCAGCTCCGCCAGTCCTTCGGGGCTCTGCGCTGTCTCGATGGGTTGAACAAGTGGCCTCATTCAAGCCAAAGATTATTTCGCCATCGCGCTTTACGCCACTTTAATTCCGAAGGTTGTGAGAACGTATAATTTCCCACGCTGGATTTTATGGCAAAAGGTGGTTAATTACTCTGAGTGGTTAAAAGCCTCGCTTAATAGCAACTTGTCATGTCTGCGCTCGTGGTTGTCAAAAAATCTGGAAAGGTGGTTATTGCCGCCGACTCGCTGACCACGTTTGGCCGCACCAAATTCAACCGCAAATACCAGCGCCACTCTGAAAAAATTCATCGATTTGAGAATTGTTACATTGGCATTGTGGGCGACGCCGCGCACAGCAACGTTTTCGAAAATATTCTCGAGCATTATGGCGAGGAATTAAAATTCGACTCGCGCAAACACATATTCGAGACCTACCTTCGTCTGCACGAACTTTTAAAAGACAAATTCCATCTCAACCCTGCAGCTGCGGATGACATGGCTTATCAATCCAGTCAAATCGATGCCCTAATAGCAAATGAGCATGGCATTTTCGGCATGTTCGAATTCCGCGAGGTGCATGAGTTCGAAAAGTTTTGGGCAATTGGCTCGGGCAAGCCTTACGCGCTGGGAGCAATGTTTTCTGCTTTTGATCGCTTCGAGGACCCGGAAGAAATCGCAAAGGTGGGGATACTGGCGAGTTGCGAATTCGATAATGCCTGCGATCTGCCCATGAACCTTTACTCGCTCCAGTTGCAAAAAACTGATGCTCTGGAATCGACGGAAGATATCCCGATCTTGAAAACCGGATAATTAGCACCATTCAAGAGCGTTGGATGCCAACGCGCCCCTGAATTTAGCGACACGGGCGCCGAATCTAAGCTGCCTTGCGGCCAAACCAGCCTTTGACGATCGATTTCGATTCGTGCTGCTGCTGCTTAACCTTGAGCTGGCCGAGAATTGATTGCAGCCCAATGAACAACTTGTGCCATTGGCTCTCAACCGTGCGCAGGTTATTGTCGTTCATTTCGCTGAGGAATCGAATGGAAGGTCCGGCGGCGATTAGGGCATGGACATCCTCGCGGCTGATGGGGCCGCAATCCATGCTGCACAGGATAAGTTCCAGTTCCTGCGCGATCACGCTCTTGATCTCGAGAAATTGGTTCTCGTCCTCGGGCGTAAATTTTTTCGTCCTGGCCATGGCCATGAAGGTGTTAAACTGCTTCCAGCATTCCAGGTAGTTTTCCATCCGCAGGATCAGTTCTTCAACGTTGCTTTTGCTCATATAAAATATAGTTCAGGTTTGGACGAGTTGTTTGGCCGGTTGCGGCACGGTGGTTTGGGGCATGAGAAAGACAATGGCGCCGCCGCGAAGTTCGCGGGCCAGCAGTTTCAGAGTGGAATATTGAATGACGATCTCGGTAAGCGGCATCTCGGCCTGGCGGGCTTTTTCAAAGGCTTCCAGCACTTTGCCACCGATTTCGACAATAAAGTCGGGAGCAAAAGATTGCGGAAGTGTCGAGGTCATGACTTTGCCCTCCCGATCCAGCGTGAAACTGCCGGAGGGCAGCCGCGTTAGACGGGTCGTTTTGGAGCGAGAAAAAAGGTTTAAGAAGCCCATTTGTTCAAAATCGTTTTCATGGTGTCGCGGACTTGCTCCGCGGATGATTCGCCGCTGAAGCCGACGCAGAGATTCGCCCCGCTCTGCAAGGCCAGCGCAACTTTGCGCTTGGGCCCGGTGCCGATTACTTGTTGGAGCTGGCCGACCTGCAGTCGCTCGCCGAGCTCGTCAAAAGTTTCAAGAGTATTGCGCGTCCAGGCCGTCATGCGGTCAGGATCGTCCAATCCCCAAAACTCGCTCTTCTTGTTGCGACCGCCTTCCTGCGTAAGCACGAATTCGACGCCATCCAACTGTGAAATTTCGGCAAGAAAAGTGGGGGCGTCCTGCTGATTGTGGCCACTTTCTTCGCCCTCGGCTTCGGGAATGCGTTGCGAAGCGGCTTCGTCAAGGGCTTGAGCTGTATTCAGGAGCAAACCCTGGTAGGAAGTAAAAATCGTACGCGTCCGTGTGGCGTCGCCCGGGAAAATTTCGAAGCTGCCTGTCTTCCACGCGAGAATGCGCTGAAAGGCAGGTTCGGCTGACATTTCTCCGGACTCAGCATCAATGACCTCGCCATTTTGGACCCAGATGCGCCCTTCGACCAGGCCATTGTTGATTTTCAACATCACCGAGCTTTGCGAAAGACATTCGAGCTGGATAATATCCACGAGACTTTTGCTTTGCACACCGCGGAAGCCGCCCTGGGCTTCGCGACTAAGAAGCGACTCGATTGATTCCATGAAGAGGCCCATCTCCTGATCGGTCTCCGGTTTAATCCAATATTGATCTACTCCCATGGCGTAAGCACGCGTGCGGAATTGCTCATCGCGAATAGCAGTAAGGACCACGAGCCGGAGCTGTGGATATTTGCGGCGCGCGATCGAGAGCACTTGCAGGCCGTCCATTTTAGGCATCTGCAGATCGACAATGAGAAGATTGAAAGGTTCGCCTTCGAGGAGTGAAAGGCCCCGGCTGCCACTGGACGCGGTCTGCACGTCTGGCAAAGTGGAAAGATGTTTGCTGAGCATTTCCTGGTAGAGATCCAGAAAATCCTGCTCGTCATCTAGTAATAAAATCTTCTGCTGCACGGTCGTCCTGAGTTCCTATCGGCACAAATGTGACTGTCAATGAGCGTCGTAGCAAAAACCGCGCCGAGACAGTTGCTTTATTCGCATCTTCTGGCTGGCGTGGTATTTGCTACGGCTAGGGTTCGAATGTTTGCGTCGATCTCAAAGCTGTTCAGGAAGTCCCGGCGAACTGCCGTCGCCGAACAGTCACCCTTTTCGCCCATGCCCGGCGACCAGGAACAGGCAATTGAACCCGAGAGCAATGGGGCCGCGCCACCTGACACCGGGGCGCCGCCGGATACTGACGGCCAACTGACGGT
>DASWRJ010000033.1:0-4262 GCA_036403255.1 Verrucomicrobiia bacterium | reverse complement strand
GTAGTTGGTACACCATCGAAGATCGTCAATTCCTGGGGTGCCGTTTTCATCTCCCAACTCGGACGGATGTCACCGCTGTGGGGGGACATTTGTTCCGGCCCTCCAAACATGACGGAAGTATTTTCGCCGTTATCACCCGGCTCGATTCCTTGTCTGGCCTCCCATCAACCAGCACCCAGCCGTCAGCTAGTGGCCAGCCGTTCATTCCGACCAATGTGATGGCCACCGGTTTGTTCAGCGTCCCTTCCAGCATCAGTGCAGATTATGTTTTTCCACTTTCAGTCAGCTTGCCGGCCGGCGATTATGCGCTGATTTTCGGCTCGGGACTTTTTGGCGATCCACATTCAGAAAATTCCGGTTTCGCCGCCGGCATGCCCATTAATAACACTGACTTGCCTGGAGCATCCTACATCACTTGGGAAGGCCTGTACAAGTGGTGGCGGGAAGATAGCGGCGTGAGTAGAGTCCGCTTCACAGTCTATGGCATCCCCAGGCACCCGCCCGTGCCCGTGGTTCAGGTGCAGCCCGCCCTCAACGCGTGCCCGGGCTACTATTGTGATCCGCACGGGACCAATTATTGGGTCATTGCACAGAATGGCCGCAGCGCAACCGTCGTTTTCGATGCGTCCGCCTCCTACGACATCGACAATGATGCACTCAGCTTTCGCTGGTCGCGACTGGATGGCAGTGGAGAGCAGTTCGTGTCGGACAATTTCCGGAGCACCAATGTATTAAGCGGCAGTGTTCATTTCCGGCTCAGCGTGTCTGATGGCATAACGACAACCTCAACAAACTTCGATATCCACGTGCTCTCTCCGGTGGACGTCGTGGACAATTTGCTCGATGCCATGGATAAATTGGAGTTGGCCAGGGGAATTCGTATTCGAGGACGAAGTGCTCTCGACGAGCATCTCGAAAAGGCCGCGCAATATTTGGCCCAGGGACAACCGGCGCGCGCAGTGGATTTCCTGGATCTCTACCAGAAGCGGATTGCCGCCCAGAGTGACTTGCTGGGCGTGGCCAATGCGCAAGAACTGGTTCGCCTCGCCCAGGCGGTCATTGATGCGGTTGGTGGCTCGCGATGATCGAATTGTCAGCCCCTCCGGCCGATCAGCTCTTTAGGATTTGCCCGCGAGTTGGGCAGTTACCGATTTTGCGCGGGCGGGAACAAAAGCTTTGATCGGCTTCACTTGCGTATCAGCCGGAAAGCCCGGTCCCATATCAATCTTCACCGCATGCCCGGCCACCGATTTGTTCAGCGCGGCCAAACGCGCCGCCGATTCCTCCTGGATTGGTCCACGCACGACCGCAGCCAGCTCATTCACTTGGCGTTCAATGCGCTTTGGATCAAGAATTGTCCCGTTGAACTCCCGCAGCGCAGCCAGATAAGCCGTTTTGAAAGAGGCACATTTAAAGACTTTAGCCAGGAAGGCGTTATTGCCCGTCCAAGGTTTGTGGATGTTCAGATTCTCGCGTTGCTCGTCCGTGCCCCGGGGGAATTGGCCGAATGTTTGATCCTGGTCCCACGGGATGAACATAAACTTTTGCGTTTTGGGATGCAGATACAGGTAAAAGTTCTGCCCTGGCCCGAGTATCCCATCCAGGTCGCTCAACCAGGCGGTGAGCCCCATGTAGCGCGCAAAGTTATCGATGTCAATGTAATCGCCCAGCTTGGCGGCGAACTCCGCGTCGCTGGCGCGGCTCGAGACCTTGCAAAACTCGATCACCCGCCGCTGCTCCTTTTCGGTCATGGCCCCTTTTGGGTCGTAGGCCTGGTTGTATTTTTTCCAATCATCGCCCAGGTAAGCGAAGAGACTCGGCGTCACTGGTTTCATCAATGCCCCGCCGGAACCTCCCAACTGTTCCTTCACAAAGGCGCTGCCCACATCCTCTACCATATTATATAAGCCGAGATACTCTCGCTCGTGCTGTCCCGGAACTGTCAGATAAACCTTCGCATAGGCAGTGCGTGGCGCGGGCACTTTCCCTTCGCGGAATAGTCCATACGCGATCGCCTCGTTCATGCCGGTCGGATCCCGCACCGAATTGTGCAGGTTGAACTGAGACATGCCGGCGAGTTTCTGTCCTTTCTCGAATTGATTCAGATCCACTTTCAGGGAACGCTTCAGAAGCTCACGCGAACTCAGGTAAGTCCCATTGCCTTTATAACGCACCCCCACGTCCTTGAAGCGGTTCGTCCCAAATTCCAGGTCCGCATGCACGTAATTAAAAGTGATGCCGAAGAGAGACGCAGCCACCCCGTTTCGGGCTCCTTCGGGTCCCTGCAGAAAACTGGCCCCGGCGTTGCGCCCGGGCGGCAAGCTGACCTTGGGCGCCATCGCTTCCCATTGCTCGCGACTGAAGCGCAGGTGAATCGTCCAAATATTGGTCAGACCAAAAATGTCCTTTGGTCCAGTGTGCGGCTTTTTGCTTTTTGCTTCCGCCGCGGATGGCCAGCAGGCAACACAACTCAGCAGCGCCGCTGCCAGCAAGATAATCCTTTGGTTCATATGATTTCCTATTTGAAGATTTTAGGATGACAGCCCTTTCTGGCCTTGGCAATAACGAGCCTCATTGGCGTCGGTCCGCTGGTTTTTTCAGGGCTCTGCTTTTTCCAGTCCTTCACCAAAGGAGCCAGGATGAAACCCGTTCTCGGGCCTCAACGCTTTCCAAAATCGCAAGTTGCCAGCTTCAACTTCCTTTCAGCCGGTAATATTGATTGCCGCTGATCGGGCTGATAGTTTGCTCGAATTGTGTGCCGTTGAGAACAGCGGATCCGGTTGCGGTCTCCCAACCCGGTGCTGCGATATTTGTGGTCGTATCGAGCTTATACCCGGCATAGTTCGAGAACCAGGAGATGACCACGCCATTGCCGGAGCGTTGAATAGTAAGTTTTGGGCGGCCCAATTCAAATGCACCAATATCACTGCCATCACCGCCCGAGGCGTTGGCAATAGCCGCAAAGTCGAATACGCGCGGTTCACCAACCTGATCGGTAGGGGTTGTGCTATCACTTTTTCCCCTATCAATGGCTGGGCTCCCGGGCAAAAGCCCGTGAGTGAAGGTCAGCCCGCCATTATCGGCCAAGGGGCCGAGTTTCGGGTCGAGATTGATGCGATCCGTGCTGTTGGTCAGAAAGCCGCCTGCATCATCACTGCTCAAATTGTAGCCAAAGGTTTGGATAATACCCCCACCGTCAGCGATGTTTCCTCCCGAGGCGCCGGCCTTCAAAATCGTATCGCTGAGTTGCACCAAAGCGCTGCCCGCGCCTGAAATTATTATTATAAATGGCTCCTCCAATAAATGCCCAATTCCCACTAAAAGTGCATTCGGCGACGCTCAGAACTCCAGTTCCGTTAGCTCCCGTATTCCAGATGGCGCCACCCTGGCCAGCCGCATTGCCGCTCAGCGTGCAGAGGAACAGGCCCAGCGTGGCCAAGCCGCCATTTCCGTCATTGCACACCGCGCCGCCAACATTATAGATCTGATTCGTATTGGCCACATTGGCGCTAAAGGTGCACGCAGTGGCTGAAATGTCGGCCTCTCCGCCAACGCCATAATTAAAAATCCCGCCACCCAGCCCGGCGGAGAAGTTGCCGTTAAGGGTGCAGGCGTTCAGGTATAAAGTGGCGACACCGGCGGCTCCAGATCCGTCATTGTAAATGCCGTTCTGGCGATTGCCGGTAAGCACGCAGTTTGTCAGCGTGAGCGTCGCGTGATTGTTCATGACCCCGCCGCCCCGAATGCCATACCCGTTTGTGATTGCTAAACCGGAGATCACCGTGTGAACCGCGCCATTCGTTCCGGTGACGTTAAACACTCGGCTGGTCCCTTCTCCATCCAATGCGAGCACCCGCGGGCCCGGCCCAAGAATGGTCACGTACGTGCTGATCAACAATTCGCCGCTGTCCAAATAAATGGTCCCCGCGACAGTGTTCGAGAAGGTGATCGTATTGCGGATGTCTGGATGCGCATTACTGTCGAGGATTGCCTGGCGCAGAGACCCTTTGCCGGAATCTTCCGTGTTCACCACCACAAACGTGGCGGAAAAGCATGGGCTGGTCAGGACCGTAAACAGGGCAATGATGAACGAAGCCTTCCGATGGAACCAACAAAAATACGCGCACATAGTACAACTCGGCAAAGTTGGCACACATCGCTAGTTTCTGAAAGTGGCTTTCCTTTGAAAACCTTAAAAATAATTCTGAAAGCGCAAATTTGTGTCAGGCCAGCGGTATAGTATCGCAAATTCAGAGTATCTT
>DASWRJ010000032.1:0-3371 GCA_036403255.1 Verrucomicrobiia bacterium | reverse complement strand
CATAGGAATAATAAAGCGGCAGGCGCGACATGCTTTCTGCGCCGCCTACAACGAAAACGCTGCCTCGCCCGGCAGCCATGCGCTCATAGACGGATGTGAAGGACTCCATGCCGGATGCGCAATTGCGATGGACGGTCATGGCTGGGACTTTTTCGGGAATGCCGGACCGTAGCGCAATCACCCGCGCCAGATTCGCGCTTTCAGCGGGTTGGCCCACACAACCGAAGATGACTTCGTCTATTAAATTGGGATCGATACCGGTTTTGGTGAGCAGGGCATTGACAGCGACGCGGCCTAATTCATCCGCCGGCATGCGCGAGAGATCAGAGCCCATTTTGCAAAAGGGCGTTCGGATGCCGTCAACTATGACTAAACGAGGTGCGCTCATAATTTTGCTTCCGTTTCGAGATCGTCATTTGCACAAGAGACTGTGCCATTCCCCACTCCGACTGGGGTTATATTTCGTGGCGGAATTTTGCCAGGCCGATTATCAATAACTTTGCTTTCCTTAAGCTGCGTGCCGACTCCGAGCAAGCGCCGGATTTCATCGGCGTCATGGAAAACAATACGGTTGGGATGAATTTCAGTGCGTTCCACAAAGCGATTGTTTAATTCGCGGCAGAGTTTGGCGTCATCAACGCCGGCTGTTTTATGCACGTGAAGAATGAGTTCATCGAGGTCCATCGGGTCGTCATTGCGTTTGCGCAATTCCAATTGCCACGCGCTGACGTTGGTGGCGTCGTCGAGGACATGCTCCAGTTGATTGAAATCGACCAGAGTCCCTTTTATTTTGTCCAGTTGCATGGAACGGACTTCGGAACTGCGCGAAATTTTACCAATCAGTCGCGGCATGCTGCGGCCACAAAACGGGCACGGATCATAAACCAGCCCCCCATCAATATAGTCTCCCGTGCGATAACGCAACACCACCGAACCCCGAGCGGCCAGCGGAGTATAGACTATCTCGCCAGGGGCGCCGGAGGGCTGAATCTCGCCTGTCTTTGGATCGACTATCTCAATTATGCCTAAATCCGGATACAGATGATAGCCACTCAACGGACCATCAGCAGGAGTTGGGCACTCGGCCCAAGCCACTTTGGCCTCGGTGAATCCGTAAGTGGCGAGCACTTCGACATTTGGCGAGCCAATCCTGGCGGCGAGATTTCGCAATTTACGGCGGATGCCTTCCGCTGCTTTTTCTCCGCCCAGGACCAATTTGCGGAGAGAAGTGCATTCGACTTTATTTTCTACGGCCTCTTGCAAGACGTGGTAAAGAAACGTGGGCATACCGATGAGGACATCAGGCTTAATTTTTTGGATTAAGCGCAAATTGCCATCGGTTCCCATAACCTTGCCACCGCCCGTACCGACGCAGAAAAGGCCGAAAGCCACAGCCGCGTAATGCGTTACCCAGAACGCCAGATGCGGCGCATACGGGAACATATTAAGCAAACGGAAATCGTGTTGAGCGCCGCAAACTTGCATGATGCGGTCTCCAGCGCTCGAAATATTGTCCATGTCCAACCCGGAGAAAAGAAAGGGAATGGGGTCCGCCGAGCGTCCGGTGGTGCTGGTCATGAAAATGGGCCGGAACTCGTGCTCGAAGCCGGCTTTTACGCTCTGGCGGCCATGAAGGACAGCATTGCAAATCGTGGAAACACGGCGACGCAGAACTTGCTCATCGGGTGTTATTATGAACTCGCGGGCTTTCTGCGGGTTGCCGGGAGTATTAAGGAGATCTTCTTTCGACGTGAAAGGAATCCGGCCGAGGTCTTCCAGAGTACGAATATCATCTGCAACAATGCCGTTTTGGGCAAATAACTCCCGATAGTGGGGAGAAAATGGAATGACGGTATCGCGCAGGTAATGGCGCAACTTCTGTGCCTGCAGGCGGCGAATGGTCCGCTCAGGTAAGCGCTCCCAACGCGTGGTGAGCAAAGTGGGATTCATGCTTAGGTTCCTTTCGATGAATTAAGGCTTTGATTTCCGCCAAATGTTCCTGTGCTTCCTGCCGGCCGAGTGCAATGTATTTGGCAGGGTGGCGAAAATCATGCCAGCGGCCATCAAACGAGAGTGGTCGCAGAACGAGATCGGCGGCCAGACAGGAATGTTCGGCAACGCGCATCTGAGCGCCATGAAATGCGCGCAAAATAATGTCCAAGATATTACCGGGGGCAAAGTAATTGAGGTACTGATTGACGAACTTGCGGACTCTGCCTGGGTGGCGGCCGTAAAGCTCGGCTTGCTCTCGGTCCATTTCCATGCGACAGCGCAGGTAAGCGGGGGTGGGAATCGTGTTAACGGCAATAATTTTGTCGATGCCCATTTCCTGGAGCACATCAACCGGCAACGGATCAGATATGCCGCCATCCACGTAAAGTTCGTCACCCATTTTGACGGGTGCACAGGCGCCTGGAATTGCGCTGCTGGCGTGAACGGCCGCCGCTACTTCGCCGGTAGAAAAGACGGTCCGTTCAAGACTGGCCAGATTCGTAGCGACAATGCGCAAGGGGCGGACGAGCTCGGAGAAATGGGCGTCGCCAATGGAACGCTTCAGGCGGCGTTTAACTTTTTCGCCCCGGAGAAAACCCTGGCGTGGAAGAATGAAAGGATCGATTAATTCGAGCAAGCCCCAGCGGTGTTCGACTTCACGCGCCAATCTTTCCATGGTGTGGCCGTCGTAGCCAAAAGCCCAGACCGCACCAATATATGAACCCATGCTGCAGCCGGCGATGACATCGATTTCGATGCCGTTTTCTTCCAGAATTTGGATTACTCCGATATGCGCCAGACTACGCGCGCCACCGGAGGAGAGGGCCAGGCCGACTCTTTTATGCGCGACTTCGCGAGCGAGACGGCGGATGTCTCCCAGGAACTCAGAATCATCCCACCCGCTGAGTTCAACGCCCTGGACCGCGTGCGGACAACCATGGATAAATCCATGCACGGGCGTGCTTAATTGCTTGAGCACTTCGTTGTAATGCTCCTCGCCTTTTTCGCGGCAAATGATGGTGCGCAGATTGAACACTTCACTCTTTGGGTGGGTGCGTATCTCGCGCAACAACAGGTCACGATTATAAAGATCAGCCGTGGCAGGCTGAAGAAGCATAAAAATTCGGTCTGAATTGGCCATGCACTCAGTCAGCAAGGGAGACGGTATTTCGGAGTGAACATGAACCACCAATTGGGAGAAGTGACGGCTGCAATGTTCCAGAAGGGTGCTTACTGAATCAGGCGTAATGGTTTGTCCTTCGAGGCCCACCCGCAACCGTTGCAAACAGCCTCCGAAGGGTTGCAACCAGGCGCGCAAGCCAAAAACACCGTTCAGATTAGGATAAATCCGAGACCACTCATCCAGGCTAAGTGGTGCT
>DASWRJ010000031.1:0-6769 GCA_036403255.1 Verrucomicrobiia bacterium | reverse complement strand
TATTTATTCTGTTTGTATTTGAGGTAGCCAAGAGTATAGAGCACACCCGGGTCTTGCGGATCGATTTCCAGCGCTTTCTTCAAATTCAAGTCTGCTTCGGTCAGTTTATTTAACTGAATCTGTGTCATGCCCAGATAGGTCAGCAGCGTCGCGTTTTTCTCATCCTGCCGCAGGATTTGCGCAAATTTCCTTTCGGCATCTTCATATTTGCTGTTTTCCAAATCGACACGCGCTTCCTGGAAAATCGGTCCGGCGCCCGCGGGCAATTCAAAAGGCGCTTTCTTGAGCGCGTTGGTCTCGACCTGTGTGGCAGTGGTTTCGGCTTTCTTGAAAAATGCCAATTCTTCAGGGGTGTAAGGAACAGGATTGGATTCATAGACCTCGAGCCGCGCCCGGGCGATCTCAAGCTGCCGTTGTAATTGCGCAGGCATGAAATCCACTGGGCTTTTGTGTCTATTTAATTCTTTGGTCAGGACGTTCAGCCGCTTGCGCAGTTGATCCCGTTCTTCCTCGAGGTCCTTCACTGCCGAGCGCGGCACAACTTTTGAGGACAGTTCCGCCACTTTGTTCTCCAGCAAAATACGCTCGGTTCTCAGCGCAATGTTGGTTTCCGTGAGCGCCGCAATCAACACCCGCGAAATGCTCAGCTCCTCTGCCATGCTGCCTTTGCCCGGGACCGGCGGCACATTCGCTTTCACAGCGGCCAATTGCTCCTTCAGCATTTCGTTCTCTTTCTGGATCTTGAACATTTGCTGGCCCTGTTGTTCCAATCTTACTTTGGTTTCCGGGGGCAAGCTCTCCCCGAGTTGTTTCCGTAGCTCCAAATTCTCTTTTTGCAGCACCATTAATTGCGCCGCTTGTTCTTCCATTTTTTTCTTCGCTTCGGCCACCAGTTGCTTCTCTTTCTCGAGCAACTCCGGATCGAGCATCTTAGCCGATTTCGCTTGCTCCTGTTCCAGGCTCGCCTTGAGCAAATCGCGGTCTTTCTCAATGGCCTTCAGCTTCTCCTCTGTTTTTGAGAGCTCACGAGGGTCCATCGCGGGTGGCTGGACGGACAATGCTTCTTTGAGTTTGGCCTTGAGCAAATCATTTTCTTTATTCAACCGCGCCATTTCATCCTGCATTTCTTTCAAGGAGGGCGGTTGGGTTAAACCCACATTGAGCTTGGCTGCCCCGGGAATTGGCCCCGGCTCCGCTGGCTTGGGAGTGCCCTCTTTCGGCGCTTCAACCATGGCCGGTGGCGGAACGGCAGGCGCGCCCGCCGGAGCCGGCGGAGCGATCTCGGCCAATTTTCCTGAGAGATAATCCAGCCGGTAATCGACGATTTTTTTATTCCAATCAGGATAGGTGGCCTGCAGGTCCTTTAAGGCCTTTTGGGCTTCGGCATATTTGCTGGCCGCGCCAGTGGTGTCCCCGCGTTCTTTGGCGTTATCCGCCTCTAAAATCTGGCTGTAAATAAAGACATACTTGTCGTCCGGCCCTTGCTGGGCGTGTAGCGCGGTCAACGCGCAAAAAAGCAGTGCGAACGTCAAGACCAATGGTCGTATCATGGCGTTATCATAAGGGGGCAAAGAAATGTTTGGCAACGTTTACATAAGCGCAAAACCGACTTTTCCGCCCTAAAAGAGCACGGATTTCACCATAAGCTCTTCTTTGCCTTAATAGGCGTGGAATCCTGCTGGCCGGAGTGCCCTTAATCAGTCGGCGAACTTCTCGGCTGCACTATTTGCATTGTCTTTTCGCGCGAAGTTCATTCATCTACGCTCACCAAAGATGAAGGGTTGGCAGTGGATTTTGGCAATTTCCGTGCTTTGTGCGCTCACCAGTCGCGCTGCTCCTGCTGCCACTTCAGCTCCGACGAGCCCCAATCCACCTAAAACAGTTCCGGTCCACTTAATTGTTCCCGTGCCGGAAGCAACTCCAAAAGCGCTCAGCTTTTACCGGCAAAGCAACGTCATCTGGTGCATTCGCACTTTCGGCGGGCTCCTGGTGCCACTCGTATTTTTGTTCACCGGCGTTTCCGCGCGAATGGCAAGCACGGCACGCGGCCTGGGGCGGCTCTGGTATTTCAGCCTCGTCATTTATCTGGCCGGTTTTCTGGCGATCAATTTTCTCATTTCCTTGCCGCTGGATTATTATTGGGGCTTTCACAAAGTCCACCAATTCGGTCTCTCCAACCAAACGTTTCTGAAATGGTTTACAGATTACCTGAAAAATCTGCTCGTCAGCTTTTGCGTGGCCGCGGCTTTTCTCTGGTGTCCCTATTGGCTGCTGAAAAAGTTCCCGAGGCGCTGGTGGATTTTCACAGCCGCAGCCGCCATTCCCTTCATGTTTTTTATGGCGCTGCTGAAACCGGTGTTTGTCGATCCGTTGTTCAACACATTCGGGCCCATGCACAATCAAGCGCTCGGGCAGCGGATTCTTGGCCTCGCCGAGCAAGCGGGCATTCACGGCAGCCGCGTTTATGAAGTAAACAAAAGCGTCGACACGAAAACCGTCAACGCATACGTCACCGGTTTTCTCGGAACGAAACGTATTGTGCTCTGGGACACGCTCCTGACCAAACTAAACGACGATGAGGTGCTTTTTGTGATGGGCCATGAAATGGGCCATTTCGTCTTGAACCATGTCGTGCGCGGCATCCTGTTTTCATCGGTGCTGGTGCTGGTAGCACTTTATGGCCTGCAACAAACCGCGCGCGAATTGATCAGGCGTTTCAAACTGAGCTGGGGCTTTGATGAACTGCACGACATGGCTTCCCTGCCATTGATCATCTTTCTGGTGCAATTATTTTCGTTCGTGTTGACGCCCATCGGCCTCGCCTATAGCAGGCATATCGAGCATGAAGCGGATCGCTTTGGACTCGAGCTGACCCGCAATAACTACGCTGCTGGGACCGGCTTTGTGAAATTGAGCGTGGAAAACCTGAGCAATCCGCGTCCTGGACCGTTCTTTGTCATTTGGCGTTCCAGTCACCCACCGATTGCCGACCGGATAACTTTTATGAACTCATATCGACCGTGGGAACGTGGCGAACCGCTCAAATATGGAGATCGAATTTATGGAAAAAGTCATTAAAACGCAGAGGCGGAAACTTTTTTATAGTGCGAACTACGTTGAGCATACCAGCACTGGTTTTTGCGCTGGCGTTCTCGCAATGTTGTTTATGGCATCTCTAATGATCTCAGCGAGCGGCGCAAATTATGATGTGATTCTCCGTCACGGAACTATCTACGACGGCAGCGGGAAACCGGGTGTGAGCTCTGATTTGGCGATAAAAGGAGATTCGATTGTCGCCATCGGTGATTTGGCTGAAGACAAGGCGCGCCTTGATATCGACGCCACCGGTCTGGCCGTCGCGCCCGGTTTTATCAACATGCTCAGTTGGGCGACCGAAACGCTGATTCAAGATGGCCGCTCGCAAAGTGACATTCGCCAGGGTGTCACCCTTGAAATTTTTGGCGAGGGTGAATCTCTGGGCCCGCTCAACGCGAAGATGAAGAAAGAGATGGTCAGCCAGCAGGGCGACCTCAAATTTGAGGTGAAGTGGACTACTTTGAACGAATACCTCGAATACATGGTCAAGCGCGGCATTTCACCGAACATCGCTTCATTCGTGGGCGCGACTACCGTTCGCATTCATGAAATTGGTTATGCTAATCGCCCGCCAAGCTCGGCTGAACTGGAGCGCATGCGCAAGCTCGTGCGCCGGGCCATGCAGGAAGGTGCGCTGGGAGTGGGCGCGGCTCTGATTTATGCACCGGCGTTTTACGCCAAGACGGATGAACTCATTGCTCTGGCTAAAGAAGCCTCAGCCTACGGAGGGATTTATATTTCGCACATTCGCAGCGAGGGTAATCGCCTCCTGGAAGCGACTGATGAGTTGCTCACGATTGCGCGTGAGGCCAATATTGCAGCCGAAATTTATCACCTGAAAGCCGCTGGCGAATCGAATTGGAACAAGATCGACGCGCTCATCGCCAAGATTGAATCAGCACGCGCCCAGGGTCTGCGCGTCACTGCTGATATGTACACCTACACGGCAGGCGCGACTGGCCTCGATGCCTCCATGCCCCCCTGGGTCCAGGAAGGCGGTTACAACGACTGGGCGAAGCGACTGGCGGATCCGGCCATACGCGCCCGGGTTAAACGGGAGATGTCACAACCTGCCGATGATTGGGAAAACTTCTTTGTAGCCGCCGGTTCGCCCGAAAAAATACTGCTAGTCGAATTTAAAAATAAGAAGCTCAAGCCGTACACCGGCAAAACGCTGGCAGAAGTCGCGCGCCTGCGCGGGACTTCGCCGCAGGACACAGCCATGGACCTCGTCATTGAGGACGGGACGCGCGTGGGCACGGTTTACTTTTTGATGTCGGAAGAAAATGTAAAGAAGCAGCTCAAGTTGCCGTGGGTGAGTTTCGATTCAGATGCCGGATCGCTTGCGCCCGAAGGACCGTTTCTATTATCCAATCCGCACCCGCGCGCCTACGGCAATTTTGCGCGTATCCTCGGTAAATATGTCCGCGACGAAAAAGTTCTTCCCCTGGAAGAAGCTATCCGCCGCCTGACGTCATTTCCCGCTGAGACATTGAAGATCCAAAAGCGCGGTGCACTGCGGCCCGGCTATTTTGCGGATGTGGTTGTCTTTGATCCGGCCAAAATCCAGGACCACGCCACCTATGAAAAACCGCATCAATATTCGACGGGCATGGTGCACGTGTTTGTGAACGGTACTCAGGTTTTAAAGGATGGCGAACATACCGGAGCCAAGCCGGGACGAGTTGTCCGCGGGCCGGGATGGAAAAAGAAATAACAGCCGGTGCTAGTGCATTTTGAGCGGTAACAAATTACCTTTTGCGTCAAAGGTTAATTCGGCCGGGCCGCCGATTTTGCTGATACCCGCGATACTTGCGCTTCGTTTGAAATAGGCTTCCGAAACCTCAATCTTCTCCAGCGAGAGCGTATCCGCAATGCGCAGGACTTTGGCTTCACGCGTATCGGGCAGCGCGAGTGAGATGAGCGCCCGCTCAATGACCTCCCGATCGGTTTCAAAATGAATCGGGACCTTCGCGCTCTGCGGTGTCAATGCTGTGAGGGCATTTATCGCCGTCACTTCCTGGCTCATCGCGCGCACGAGCCGCGAGGTCGTGAAGTCCGCCATACCAATCCCAATCGCATTCCCGTGCGTTTCCGGCGTCAGCTCTCGGACAAAGATCCGTCGCACCACCGGATGCGTGCTGCGATCTCCGAGGAATGAGGAATATCCATGCACACCTCTCCCGATCACATTTGGATCCATGCCTGCGCCGCTGATATTTTTGCCGATTCGATCGACAATCAGTAGGTCAATGTCATCGACTGGCAATTTCGGCATGAGACGTTTGGATTCAGGATAAAGACGATTTTCAATTGCCTCGGCGTCTTCCGGTTTAATCAATTCGATGCGGGTGGTATCATGTCGCTGATTTTCAATGACGGCGATGCCGCATAGAATAGGCGCTGCCTTTAAGGTCACCCGCGCGCTCGTGCGGATAACGTGCTCGTAGCCGAACCGGCTGGCGGATGCATGAAAATTCGCCGCGCCTACTCGCTTGCCCAAACCAATGACCATCATCTTCAGAATTCCGCTGCCTAGTGTGTCGCTCATGAAATCGGTGTGCGGCTTGATCCGGTTGACGACCACCACGCCATCGCTCTGCAACGCTGGCTTGCTGAAAAATACATCGATGCCGTCCTCGGTTTTTCCGATGCAGGCGGCATCCATTGACGCTTCGATGGGCACGCCCATTTTCTGCTCGGTAATCCCATATTCGCCGAGCAATTCCTTCTGGCCCTCGGGTGTGGCGCCGCCGTGGCTGCCCATGGCGGGCACTATGAACGGCTTAGCTCCGGCCGCTTTTAGCGTCGCCAGCACCGCGCCCACGATTTGCGCGATATTCGAAATGCCCCGGCTACCCGCCGCCACGGCGATGCGCTGGCCAGGCTTAACTTGAACCTGCGCCATGCATTTTTTCACTTCTGCCTCAACATCCAAACTCGGTGATGCCGGGAAAGCCTGGCGCACGGCGAGCATTTTTGGAAATCCGTTCATACCAGAATTTCTCCATTTGCCTCGACCATGTCAAAGCTGCAATCTGCCGCAGGAATTTGGCGGGTTGCCGCGCCTCGGTGGCGCTAAATCCCACTGGCAGTGCCCGGCATCGCCTGTTAAATTCATCTTGCGATGGCTGAAAACATGGGGCTCAGGCTCAAGAAAATCTACACGGCCGTCTATAATTTCCTCACCGAGCAGGACATCGCGCGGCAGGACGACAGCCAAGTTTCCCGCTTCATGCGCTTTGCCCATTTCTGGCTGCTTGCGATTAAAACATTCTATCGCAATCGCTGCCCGCTCCGCGCCACTGCTCTGGCCTATACGACGTTGCTTGCGCTCGTGCCATTGCTCGCGATTGGGGCGAGTATTACCAAGAGCTTGCTCGTGGGACGTGGGGATGCCGCCACGCATCAATTGATCGAGCAGTTGGTGGATACCGCAGCGCCGCAGCTAAAACTGATTCCGTCACCCAAGGAGACCAAACCGGTTGAGCCGAGCGCAGAGGCTACTGAACAGGTTAAGCCCAATGATGCAGCACCACTCCAGGACACCAAACCGAGCGTAGGGCCAGCCAAACAGGCTAAGCCCATTGATGCTCGCCAAGAGGTGATCAGCAGGATCGAGGCCTTCATCAAAAACATGGATTACCGCGCCCTCGGTTTTACTGGATTAGCC